>CBFGNE010000486.1:0-3972 GCA_965649995.1 uncultured Mucilaginibacter sp. | reverse complement strand
GCCATCGATAAAAGGCGTAAGTGTTATAGTACCATCAAAATTCAGCGGGGTAATGGTGTATTTAATAGCGCCGCATTCATCATCAGCCATGCTGCAAAATCGGGTAGCCTCCACAACAACTTCGTGGCCATTTTTCGTTCTGGCTCTAAATCTACGGTGCAAGTACCCCTCTTTCATGTTCAACTCACGGCTAAATTCACTAACCTCGCATTTAGCCAGGTCAAGTTGCTCATCGCCTATCCAAACATCTATCCCTATCCAGTTAGCAGCGTTAAGCACCTTGGCGAAATACTCGGGATACCCATTCTTCCACCATCCTACACGGGTTTTGTCGGGGTAGTATACACCGGCCACGTAGTTGCCCTGCAGGGTTTCGCCGCTGTAAGCTTCCTCAAAGTTGGCGCGCTGCCCCATACGGCCGTTGCCGAGGCTAAAAACGCTTTCGGCAACCTTGTTGTAATGCGGGTCGAAACCTTCTTCTATGATCTTCCACTCGTCAACTTTAAAATAATCCTTCATAAATGGCGCCTTGTATTACAGCTGCGCTAAAATAATATAAACATTTATTTACCTTGCATCACCTGCTATGAAAAACACTGTTTTAATTATTGGTGCCGGTGCTGCCGGGCTAATGGCTGCTTATGCTTTGGCTAAAGCAGGCAAAAAAGTTATTGTGCTGGAGGCCCGCAACCGAACGGGCGGCCGCATCTATACCCTAAGCGATGAATCCTTTTTTAAACATACCGAGCTTGGTGCCGAATTTATCCATGGCGATCTGCCGGCTACGCTCAAGCTGTTAAATGAAGCCAACATCCACTACCGCTCTGCCAATGCCGAGATGTGGCAGTTTAAGGATGGCAAGTTTCTGGAGAACAGTATGGTGATTGAGGATTGGGGTTTGCTGTTAAAACGCCTGAACGAACTGCAAGAGGACGCCAACATTTACGATTTCCTGCAAAAAGAATTTCCTGGTGATAGATACCATGAGCTGCGCGATGGCGTGTGGAAATATGTAAGTGGCTATGATACCGCCGACCCGCGCGATGCCAGCGCCTTTGCCCTGCGTAATGAGTGGCAGCATGAAGAGATGGATGCCCAGCACCGCATAGAAGGTGGCTATTGCCGAATGATAGGCTACTTAGCTGCCGAATGTAAATCGAAAGGCGGAAAGATATTTTTGAACGCAGCAGTGAAAGATATATATTGGAAAGCCGGAGAAGTAACCGCTGTAACTACCGATGACACCGAATACAAGGCAAGCAAACTGCTGATAGCAATGCCATTGGGCGTCTTAAAAGCAAAGCCGGGCGAGCAGTGTGCGATCTGTTTCCTACCAGAGATTCCGAAGCACAGCACTGCAATACAGCAAATGGGCTTTGGTTCTGTTATCAAAATATTGTTCGAATTCAGCCAGCCCTTTTGGCTGGTCGGCAAAACTGAACACATAGCCGGTAAAAACATTGATGAGATGGGCTACTTGTTTTCGGACGAGGAAATACCCACCTGGTGGACGCAAGCACCCGATAGATCGAATGTACTAACCGGCTGGATAGGTGGCCCGGCGGCGGCAGAAAAAGCAACCTTATCCGAGGAAACAATAGCCGAACAAGGCTTACAATCATTAGCTAATATTTTTAAGCGGGATATTCAGGAGTTAAAAGATAAACTGGTAGCCCGCCGAATTATGAACTGGACCGCCGACCCGTTTACCCGTGGCTCTTACGGATATGATACTGTGGAAGCGCCTGAAGCAAGGAAAGTGTTAAATACACCTATTGAAAACACCATCTACTTCTGTGGCGAGTACCTATACAATGGCACCGCCATGGGCACAGTAGAAGCAGCTTTAAGCAGCGCAGCAGATATGGTGAAAAAGATGGTAAAGAAATAAATACGAATGATGAACCCCAAACCACTTACGGTAATAAACCTAAAAGATGCAACAGCAACCGAGGAGGCCTACAAGAACTTTCCCCTGGCTTTTGTTAACAACCACGTAATCCGCGCCAGCGTGATGACGGAGGGTTTTTACTGGCATTACCACCCAAATTCCGACGAAACCTTTTTGGTGACGGAAGGCTGCCTGATGATAGACCTTGAAGATAAAACGGTGGAATTGCAGGCTGGCGAATTATTTACCCTCCCAAAAAACGTAGTGCACCGCACGCGGCCAAAGGGCGGACGATCTGTGAATATCACTTTTGAGCTTGCTGATATGGAAACGGTGAAAGTGGCGCGGTAGTGTCAGAAAAGTTAATTATTTGATTGTAACCCTACTAAGGTGCAATCCTTAAAGCGCGTCTTTCTTTTCGGCAGCTATTTCTAAATCCACAGCATCCGGCGTCATATTATCCTGCACAGCGGATGCGTTTTTCTCGTACTGCAAATTGATGTAGATAGGAAAGTGGTCTGAATCAAAATTGGATAGCCGTTTCATCCCCTTGAGTTTAAAGTCGGTAGAAATAAAGGCGTGGTCTAATGGGAACCGTATAATAGGGTAATGGGCATGGAACGAATTGTAAAATCCCCTGCCCCGCCGGGGGTCAATCAAACCACTCATCTTAAGGAATAATTCGGTGGTGTAACTCCAGGCCACATCGTTCAAATCGCCTATTACTATCACCGGTAAATCGGATGCTTTGGCTAAATCAGCAACAAGTAGCAGCTCTTTATCGCGTTCGGTAGAACGCGGATTTTCGTTGGGCACAGGCGGAGTTGGGTGTACAGCAAACAGCTTTACTTTAACGCCGCTCTCTAACACCATCACTGTATGGATAGAAGGGATATCGTCCTCCACCATATATTTTACCTCTGCGTCTTCCAGCTTAAGTTTAGAGTATAAAAGCATTCCGTACGTGTTTTCGAGCGGCACCTTTACCTCGTAGGGATAATTTTTTGCGAGTTCACTGGTCTCGTCGTCCCACCGTTTATTCGTCTCTAGCAGTAATACCACGTCCGGTTCGTACCTCGCAATTTCTTTAAGGCAACCTTTGGCGTTAGTATTATCCTGAAACACATTGGCTATCATAATGCAAAGGGACTGGCCCGGAATATCCGCAGTTGCTTTCATCACCTGCTTTCTGCCCAGTAGTGTAAATGGAATTATCTGTGCCGATAGGTAAATTATATTAGTCAAAAGCAAGGCCAAAAAAGCATAAAATATAACGGCGCTACCGGTAAAGAAACACACAAATAATATTAAGCAAACAACCGATAAAACCAATTTTTGCAGTCGCGGGTAATCAAACACCCGGAAGATCCAGTACTGGTTTTTTATAATGGAAAGCAAAGTGAAGCAGAGCAATAAAGTTGAAAATATGAGCAGGGCAATATTCATCGGTATAAGGCGCTTGAGATTTAAAGCGCGTAAATATATCATTATAAAATCAGCGTAAAAATACGTGTGGCCTACATGGAGATTGCGTTCAGCTCAGGAGCCTCGTATAATGCCCTTAAAAATTATTTCAATTTATAGGTTCAATTATTTAGCTATCTTGGGAATTCAACCCCTATATGACCGTTTCGCAGTTAAACAGGCTAAATTATTTAAATATTGCAGCTATGCTGCTGGCATCGTTCCTGGCTATCGTTGTTCCGTTCGAATTGGTTTTACTTTCATACGCAATTTTAGGCCCCGCACACTATTTAACCGAAATTTCCTGGCTAAGCGGAAAGCAATTTTTCACCTTAAAAAAGTATGACTATTTACCCGTTTTGGCGGTAATTGTTATCTGTTTCATTTTCCGGCTGCCATTCGTAAAAATAGTGTATTACACTTTTGGTTTATCCATTATCCTGCAAACAATAAACGGCAACCAATTAAGGGCCGTCGCATTTATTTTGCTTGTAGCTGCAGGCAACGTACTCCTGGGCAACAATTTTTGGCGGACTATTTTTGGCGTGTACATCCCTACACTTATTCATGTTTATGTGTTTACCGGGGCATTTTTATTATTCGGCGCGTTAAAAAAC
>CBFGNE010000485.1:0-3976 GCA_965649995.1 uncultured Mucilaginibacter sp. | reverse complement strand
CAAACTCCATCCGCATTATTTTTAATTATAAAATGTTGACCACCGAGATCTACATGGGCATGAACAACCCAAACCGCGGGTTCGAACTGTTGGACAGGGTTATCGGCTGGTGTAAGCAGGCCAACCTGTACGTGATGCTGGATATGCACTGCGCACCCGGCGGCCAAACCGGCGATAACATTGATGATGGCGATGGTTACCCCTTCCTGTTCACCAGCGCGGCAAACCGCAAACAAACTGCTGATATATGGAAACGCATTGCCGCACATTACAAAAATGAAAGCATTATTTTAGGCTATGACTTGCTAAACGAGCCCATTGCCCATTATTTTAAGGTAGATGAGATAAACCCGCACCTGGAGCCAACTTTTAAAGAGATAACCGCCGCACTACGCACGGTAGATAAAAACCACCTCATCTTTTTAGGCGGCGCACAGTGGGACAGCAACTTTAAACCTTTCGGTAAACCCTTTGATAGCAAGCTGGTGTACACCTTCCACAAATACTGGACGGACGCTACCAAGCAGGTGGTTCAGGAATACATTGATTTCCGCGACAAGTACAACGTACCCATCTACGTAGGCGAAACCGGGGAAAACAGCGACAAATGGGTGAAAGATTTCCGCATTGTGTGCGAGGAGAATAACATAGGCTGGCATTATTGGCCATACAAAAAGCTGGATAACGATAAAGGCTTTATGAGCTTTAATATACCCGAGGGCTACCAGGAAGTAATAGACTACACCGAAAAGCCCCGCGCCAGTTTCGAGGACATCCGCAAAGCCGCCCCTGCAGATAGGGCCAGGGTAAAGGCAGCCCTGTATGGTTTTTTAGAGAATTGCAAGTTTGCCAACTGTACGCCGCAGCGCGGTTATATAGAGGCATTGGGGCTAAGGGTGCCGGTAAAATAATTTCTAAATTTGCCATTAATAGGTTTGAATTTATAAATCGCTTACATTGCAAAGAGAATCATAAATGGCCAACATTATGCCAACCCCGATGTAACAGATATTTATTGGATGCCTATGTATAAACGTTACTATCAGTTTGTATGCCTTTTCTTTATGCTGGTTAGTATCGGCCTATCTGCGGGTGCGCAAACGGTTGTGCCCGTTGCGGACACCGCCAAGCAGCATTTATTCCGCTTTGGCGAATTGGAGTACCTGCGCGATACTACCAACAAGCTTAGCTTCGCCGATGTTAGCGGGCACTACAGTAGCAGGTTTGTAAGTAACACCCTGCCCACCCCGCAAATACAAAATGGCGACGCCACTTTTTGGTACCGAATTAAACTGGACCAACGTATCCCCACCAAAAACAATTGGATACTTGAGTTTTTCGACCAGACTATTGATAGTATAACTGTGTATCTGCCCAATACAAATGGCATTTATACCGCAACGCTTTTGGGCAGCAACCGCCCGTTTTCTCAACGCTTGTATGCGCATAAAAACTTTACACTCAACATCAGCAACGATGTTAAAGGCGAAAATTTCTATTACTTCAAACTCCGCTCGCACGAGTCGGCCAATGTTATAATCGTACTGCGCTCGGTAAACTGGTTCATCAGCTACGCGCTGGATGAGTACTTCTACTTCGGGATATTTTATGGGATGATATTGGTTTTCGGGCTGTACAATTTCATGATGTTTGTGGCCATGCGCCAGCGGCAGTATTTGTACTACATCGTGTACAACCTCAGCATTGGGCTTTACGAAATGTGTACTGATGGTATTGCTTACCAATACCTTTGGCAAACCGCCCCGCAATGGAACCACTACGCTTACGGCATCGCCCTGTTTTTGGCCAGCACATTTGCCATGCTGTTTGCCCAGAGTTTGCTCAACCTAAAGCAGAATGCGCCAAGGTTTAATAAAGTGCTCAACGGAGTTATTATCGCCCGGGCTGTCTTTTTTGTGGTTGGTTTGTTGTTTGATAAAACCTTGTTTACCTATAAAATTATCGAGATCATCCCGCTGTCGGTGTCATTTATAGCGGGTTGTTATGTGCTATATAAAGGGTACCGCCCGGCACGGTTCTTTGTTATCGGCTATAGTTTTTTGTTTACGGGCTTTATTATTAAATCGCTAATCGCGCTTAATTTATGGTGGCTGCCGGTAACCGCGCTCAATTTTTACAGCTTAAGTTTTTGTTTTATTATGGAGATGCTGTTCATCACCTTCGCTATTGGCGATAGGGTGCGTATGCTGAAACGCGAGAAAGATCAGGCACAGCTGCGCATGATAAAACAGTTGCAGCAAAATGAGGAGCTGAAGGATATGCTTAACCGCAACCTGGAAGTACAGGTAGCCGAGCGTACCAGCGAATTGATAGAAAAATCGTCACTTATCGAACTGCAAAACGAAGAACTTACCGCCGTAAACCAGTTGCTGCAACACCAGGCCGAAGAAATATCGCGCATGAATGTACTGCTGGAGAAAGATAACCTGCTGTTACATAACGATATTGAAAAGGTAACGCATGATAGGGTGATGAGTGCCGAGGTTGATTCTGAAGAGTTTAGCCGCATATATCCCGACCGGGAAACCTGTTTCAAGTTCCTGTCGGATTTGAAGTGGGAGCACGGCTATGCCTGCAAAAAGTGCAGCAACACCCACTATGGCAACGGGCATTTGCCCTACAGCCGCCGCTGCAGTAAATGCGGGTACGAGGAATCAGTAATAGCCTATACCATCCTGCAGAACACCCGCATACCCATTAACAAGGCCTTTTACATGATATTTTTGATGTACAGCACCAAGGGCAAAATCTCCTCGCACAAGCTGTCGGAGATACTCTCCATACGGCAAAGCACCTGCTGGGCCTACAGCAGCCGCATAAAAAAAGCCATGGAAACCCGCAAAAAGGAAATCAAAAATGCCGGCAGCAAAGGCTGGAGCAAGCTGGTGATAGATACATCGGAAGAGTAAATCAGCCCATTTTGTACGATCCGTACAGTTCGTACACTTTCGTACAACCCTGGGACGGTTTCGCACAAGTTCGTACAGTTTCGTACAATCTCGTACAGTTTCGCACAGTTTCGTACAAAAAAAAACGATGTGCAAAAATCTGCGTTTTTCTGTGGTTTTTCGGTGTTTTTCTGTGGTTTTAATAGGTTATCGTGCGTTCATGCATTTTTACAAAAAAAGGAGTTTCTGATGCCGAAGGCAAGCTTCGCTTCCTCACAAAAAACCACTCACCATTCACTATTCTCCGCCCATTTTTTTTAATTTTCTAAAACCCTACTGACATACCCTTGTCATTACCCTGTAGTTTATTTGTATCAGAAACCAAAAAACAAAAATCATGGAAAACCAAAGTATTGAAACTACCGACGTAACTGTAATAACCGCTGATGCACTTTTGAAAAACTGGCAGGGGCACCGCAAGCTAAGCCGCAGAGTGTTAAATGCCTTCCCGGAGAAAGACCTTTTTGAATTTTCGATAGGCGGCATGCGGCCGTACGACCAGCTTGCAAAGGAGATGATAGGCCTGGCAAGCGGCGGCATGAACGGTATTGTAACCGGTAATTGGAGCACAAAACCCGAATTTGAGCACTTTAACCACGAGGTGGAGATAAAAACAAAAGCCGGCCTGCTTGCCGCCTGGGACGAAGTGACCGAGCAAATTGATACGCTTTGGCCGCAGATACCCGCCGCCCATTTTTACGATACCGTAAAGGCTTTTGGGCAATATGAGAACACCGTGGTGGATACCATCCTATATTTATTGGATAACGAGGTGCACCACCGCGGCCAGGGCTACGTATACCTGCGCGCCTTAGGTATAGAGCCGCCTGCGTTTTGGGATAGGTGGTAATAAAGGCTAAGAATATCGAACGCCGAATATCCAACTCCGAATGTCGAAGGGATCAAATAAAAACTTCGGCGTTGGGTATTCGAAATTCATTATTCGATATTCTTTTCTCTGATTCCAATCCGCTTATTCCCCAAAGCTATATTGCTTAAAAATTAAC
>CBFGNE010000484.1:0-3979 GCA_965649995.1 uncultured Mucilaginibacter sp. | reverse complement strand
GATAGCGGTTTTTTCTGCGGCTGTGAACAGGCGGTTAGGCTCTATTACTACATAAACATCGTAATTGCTCAGATCCTGCGGGTTGGAACCATTGCCATAAGTGAGCGCGGTGCCAACAGGCAGGGTTTCTACCAGTTCGCCTTTTTTTACCAGCTCTACCGCCCAGGCAGACATAGCACCTTTCCAATAATTTTCGGCAGTGGTTGAGGTAATACCTGTGTATGATGGCGTTGGGTAACGCTGTGCCTTGGTTTCTACCGTGGTGCCGCCTGTGTACATAGGTACATTTTCGGTGCCGTCGGCATCTATTTGCCAGTCGGCGCTGCCTGCATTTTCCAGGTGGCTGGCATCAAACAGGAATTTTTTGCCGGTAAGTACGGTGCCGCCACCGCCGCCACCTGCGTTATCGTTTACAGTAATGTCATCAAAGTTGAGGCGGTTGCTGCCGCCACTAAGTTTGCGGATCTCTAACCGTACCGTGCCGCTTACCGTGAACGTAAAGTTTTGTGTTTGCAGCGTTGCTGTGGAGGTTACATTACTGCCGGCCTGTGTCCAACTGCTGCCGCTGTTGGTAGAGTAGTAAAGGCCCCAGGTGCTTGCACCATCACCAGTGTACAAAGCGTGTTTAACGGTTACGCTGCTGATGCCCGTAGTAAGGTTGTACAGCATGGTAATTTTACCTGTATTGCGTACACGTGCCGACCATGACCCTGCTTTTTTATCACCCGCCAGGTTACCAATAAGCGCATCATACAAATTCCACGAGTTGCCCGAAAGGGTAACATTGTCGCCGCTTGATGAGCCGGTTGGCGATACATCATAAGCCGTTTTTGGGCTGGTGCCCCCGACCTCGAAACCCTGGGTTAAGGTAACCGCATCGGTTTTTAAGGTGCTTGTTGCCGTTACCGGCGCATCCGTTTTTACATTGTCAGCCTTTTGACAGCCCGTGGCCAATAAACCAGCAACCGCTATAGAAAGTAGCGGTAATTTTAATTTGGAGAAATAATTCATAGATTTTTGTAGTGTAAGTGATTATGAGTTAAATAATGTTAATTAAACGTTCAAAACTGGGGTTAATGTTTCAAATTGTTATACACAAACTATTATCTTATTGTTAACAATTTAATTACAACGATTTAGTTTATTACGCTGAATCAAATAAACGCCATGCGTGGCAACTGTGAAGATTATTTGAATGCTTAAGGGTGGGTAGACTTCATTGACCAGATGAAGTTGGCGGTACGTTTTCCACAAGGCTAACTTGCTTTAAATTTAATAGTTTTATTACCTTGCAAAGATGAAACATAAAATTGCTTTTGGGTTTGCCGCATTAATGGCTGCTATGTTTTTACTTAGTTGTAATAAGGTTGCGCCAGATATTAAAAAACCGGAGACAACCGACACTATTAAAATCGTACCAGTACCCGTTACTGATGCGGCAAAAATAAGCACTATTAAATTTACTGATTATTTGGAAGACATGGTAACGGATAAGCGGCAATATTTATGCATTAAAAAATACCACAGGTAGCATTATTTACAAAATTAGTGCGAGTGGCGAGCAAACGGTATTTTATGCCGCGCCGGCACCCATTGCACCGGATACATCAACAAATGTTATGTACCGCCTCACAACAGACAGCCTTGGGAATGTATACACTGTAAACACCAATAGTTTAAACTACAAACAATCGGTGGTAAAAATCAGTCCCGGTGGTAACGCGACTGATTTTATAAGCAATTTTAGCCAATACGTAAGTCCACGAAATAGATCTATTGGGAAAATAGTGATAGATAAAAATCAAAATTTTTATTTTATGGATATTGATGGTATACATAAGATCAGTGCAATAGGAGTAGTATCAGTGATAGCAACAAACAATGATGATAGATTTGCCGTAGACAACGACGAAAGCGTTATCTACTCAATTACCGACGGCGCCGCACATACCGCAAAAATTGTTAAAATTACACGCGCCGGGGTGCAAAGCGTTGTAGCAAATACAGAGAACATAAATTTTTGGAGTGTGACAGATATTGTAACGGATACCCGCAACAACATTTATATCGGAACGCTTAGCCTGAGTGACATCAATACCATATATAAGATAAATGCTTCTGGCAAACTCATTACACTTGTAGCTGGTGCAAACGGCCACACAGACGGCTCGCTGGCTTCTGCAAAAATTGGAGGGCCTTTTTACATATCAATAGATGCAACCGGTAGCCTTTACTTTTTTGAGGTACCGAGTGGTGGTGGAATGCTTTGCATTAGAAAAATAACCTTTTAAGGCCAATAATCCATAAAAAAAGAGCCGCCCTCACAGGCAGCTCTCCGTTCTGAAATTATTTTGAATCTTCGCGTTTTCAACTACTCACTACTGTCCACTCTCCATTAGGCATTCATAAACACAAAGTTATTATCAAACATATCCAGTTTTATCTTGCTGTCGCGATCTACCGCACCGGATAGGATCTGCTTCGATAGTTCGTTCATTATCTTTTTCTGTATAACCCTTTTCAGCGGGCGGGCACCAAATTGCGGGTCGTAACCCAACTGAGCCAGCCAATCCAGCGCTTCTTCCGATGCTTCTATGGTGATGCCAAGTTCAGCTAATGTGTTTTGCAATTGTTTAAACTGCAGTTTCACAATGTCGGTTATCTCATCGCGGCTAAGTGGGGTAAACATGATGATCTCGTCTATCCGGTTCAAAAACTCGGGACGGATAGTAGCGCGCAACACGTTGAACAGGTCATTCTTGGTTTTAGCAATCACAGCATCTCGGTTCTTGTCTTCCAAATCCTGGAAGTTCTCCTGGATAATGTTAGAGCCTATGTTCGAGGTCATGATGATGATGGTATTCTTAAAATTCACCACACGGCCTTTGTTATCTGTCAAATGTCCATCGTCCAGCACCTGCAACAGGATGTTAAATACATCGGGGTGCGCTTTCTCAATCTCGTCCAGCAGTACTACACTGTACGGCTTGCGGCGTACGGCTTCGGTCAGTTGCCCGCCTTCATCATAGCCCACATAACCCGGAGGCGCTCCTATCAACCGAGACACCGAATGGCGTTCCTGGTACTCGCTCATATCTATCCGCACCAACGAATTTTCGTCGTTAAACAAATACTCTGCCAACGCTTTTGCCAACTCGGTTTTACCCACGCCTGTAGTGCCCAGGAAGATAAACGAACCTATCGGCTTACGTTTATCCTGCAAACCAGCCCTGCTGCGGCGTATGGCATCGCTGATGGCCTCGATGGCCTCCTCCTGCCCTGCTACGCGTTTGTGCAACTCTTCTTCCAGGTGCAGCAGCTTTTCGCGCTCGCTTTGTATCATTTTACTAACGGGAATGCCGGTCCATCGGCTTACTACGCCGGCAATATCGTCGGCGGTAACTTCCTCTTTTAGCATCCGGCTGTCGTCGGCGTTTTCGGCGAGGGCAGCTTTCAGTTTCTCCACTTCCTGCTGGGCTTGTACAATGGTGCCGTAGCGTAGTTCGGCTACTTTACCATAATCGCCGGCACGTTCGGCTTGCTCTGCTTCCAGTTTGTAGTTTTCAATTTGCTCAACCTTAAGGTTAATGCCATCCACAATATCTTTTTCGCCCTGCCATTTGGCACGCAAAGAATCGCGCTGGGCAGACAGGTTGGCAATATCTTCACTTAATTCGGCAACCTTGCGGTCGTCTTTTTCGCGTTTGATGGCTTCACGCTCAATTTCAAGCTGCATAATACGGCGTTCCAGCTCGTCAACAGCTTCGGGTACGGAATCCATCTCCAAACGAAGTTTAGAGGCGGCCTCGTCCATCAAATCGATCGCCTTATCGGGTAAAAACCTGTCGGATATGTAGCGCTGCGACATCTCTACCGATGCAATTATCGCCTCATCCTTAATACGCACCTTGTGGTGTGCCTCGTAGCGCTCTTTTAAGCCACGCAATATGGATATGGCATCGGCAGTATCCGGCTCATC
>CBFGNE010000483.1:0-3985 GCA_965649995.1 uncultured Mucilaginibacter sp. | reverse complement strand
CCCATGAGAAATTATGGGATAAGGTAGCAGGCATGGCATCGCCGGGTTTCCATTTGCAGCATTTAACGGGCGTGTTGGATTTGCTTTTTACTTATGCGGAAGGTGAAGCACTGACTGGGCAGCAATTAGATTATTTGAGCAAAGAGGCCAATGCGGCCAATAAAACATACACTACGCAGGACTTGGTTGATGCGTTTAACAAGCAGGTAGATAAAGCGCTGCTGCAATTGAGCAAAGCCGATACAGCCACTTTAATCGATTTTCGCCCGGTAGGGCGGGGGAAGTTGCCTTCAACCGTTATAGGTCTTTATACGCACTCGGCAGAGCATACCATGAGGCATTTGGGGCAGTTGTTGGTGACGGTGCGGGTGCTCCTTGCCTAATAATAAATCCTTCTTGCCGAATTTATTTCGGCACCCCACACGGCAGGTCGCGGGCATGCAAAGCGGTATGCAATGTGGCTACTTTTATGATGGGGTGTCGAAATAAATTAACATGACGTACGAGGAATTGCTTATCCGTTAACAATACTACCCACCTCTTTATAATCCTTCCCCCTGTGTGTTACCGCAACATTGGTATGCTTATCAAATGGATCGAACAGAAAAGTATCTATGCCTAATTCAATAGCTGCTTTTATTTCAGATTTTGGGTCGTCGCCTATTACTAAAACTTCTTCTGTGGCATAGCCATTTTCTGCCATGATCATCAAAAACACATCCTTTTTTGTTTGGGGTGATTTATCGGGGTCTACAATGTAAATGCCTTTAAAATCAGCTTCGATGCCCAGCATTTTTACCTTGCTCATTTGCAATTTGGTAAAACCTGTGGTAACAAGGTATTTGTCGATATCGATAGCACGCAAATCCGCATACTCGTCAAAAGCATGCATGGCATCGGTAAATTCGATGTTGCTGAGCAGCTCCATCCCTTTCGCTTTTAGGTCGGCACTAAAACCAAATTCGTCTGCCACGTGCTGGTATGGGCGGCGGGTAAGTTCATCCTTGGCTTTGTTTACCATATCGCTATCGCCGGGTTCCAATTGTTCGTCTATCAGTTTAAACAACTGCCCAAACAGGTGGTTGGAGATAGAACTTACGGGATAGATGGTGTTATCAAGATCGAGTATGAGGACGCGTTTCATGGAGGGTAAAGATAACGATGGCGACTGAAACCTCTGCTGTCGGAAATAAACAAAAAGCGGAGGGTGCGCGATTCCTTCCTTGGGGAAGGGGAGGTAGGGGTTTCGCCAGCTATGCAATCGCCGACTAAATGGCTAAACCCCTCCCTGCCTTTGCGCTCTCTCCGGCCGCACCCCTCCCCCGAGGAGCATAGCCGTCAAGATAAGGGTTAAAGCAGACGCGTAGCGTCGACCGATTTTGGAGCAACGGATTTCAATCCGTTGTAGCAAGGTAACAGTTACATAGAGAACCGTAGGTTCGGTCCATATAAATCGTAAATATGGATCGTACGGCACTCATCAAAATCGGGCGTGCGATTAGCGGGTTGAAACCCGCTGCTACAATATTTCCCGAGCCGATGGCTCTTTAAGAATGCAAGAAACCTTAAGTTGACGGCTATGCTCCCCGAGGAGGGATTTGAAACGTTTCAACTATTTTATTTCCGAAGTATAAAAAAATATTCCAAACCTTTCGCTCCACCCGGCGTTACCCACATAACAAATTCACAATTAAATATTTACAGTACATTAAACCCTTATCATGACAAACCCATCCTCCCCCAAAAGAATTACCTGGATAATTGGCTTAGCTTGCGGCATTGCCGGTATTATTGGCCACTTAATTGCTGTGCCTTATTTAACGCTGTATAGTTTTACGCTGGTGATGATAGGTTTTATTGTGCTGGCCGTTGGCACTACCTTCCGCGGATTTTAGGCTGCGCTATTCCTGCATTTCTGCTTCGGCGGTAGCTATATCTGCTACCACTTTGCTTTCGGCGTTGAATTTATACATTAGCATTACGCCAACGGCAACGGCTGCGCAAATCGCGCCCAGCAGCCACCACAATACCCGGAAACCACCGTGCTGTATCACCTGTGCGCCCAAAGCGGGCGCAACTACCTGCGCTGCCGACCACGACATGGTGTATAAGGCCGCGTATTGCCCGCGGTTATGTTCGGACGAGCGGGTAACCCAAAAGGAGGTGCCAAACGGCATACTCAGCATTTCGCCGAAGGTGATAATTACAACTACCAATATCCCGGCGACGGCACTTGGCGGTAAAAAGTTAAGCAACACATAACCGCTGCCGGTTACCACTATGCCGCTTGCTATGTATATTAATGGGTGGCGCTTACCTTCCAGGGAGTTGATCATCACCATCTCTACCAATACGATGATGATGCCATTTAAGGCCAAAAGAAAGCCGATAAAACGTTCATTAAAATGCCACTCCAATTTGTAAAACACAGGCTCCATTACAAAAAACTGGAAGAAGCAGATATTGAAGAAGGTAGTTAGCCCGATAAATAATAGATAGGTTTTGTCTTTATAAGGTGATGAAGCAACCTTAACATCGGCGTGTTGCTTCTCCGGCTTTTTATAGTCCGAGCGGGGCATCAGTTTCAACAACATTAAGGCAGCCAAAATATTGGTGCAGCCATCTACCCAAAACAATAAATGATAGTTAAAGGATGCCAGGAAACCTCCTGTAGCCGCGCCAACCGCCCAGCCCAGGTTTACTGCAAGGCGATGCAGCGAGTAGGAGCGGGTTTTATTTTCGGGCTTGCTGTAATAAGCGATGGCCATAGAATTTGCCGGGCGAAAGGATTCGTTACAAAAACTTAAGATAAATGTACTGATGCCAACCGTAATAAACGTATGCTGAAAGCCAAGTAGAATAAACATGAGCCCGCCGGTTAGCAGGGCACCGATCTGCATATCGTAAAAACCGATCCTATCAGACAGCCAACCGCCAAAATATGCGCCAATGATAGAACCTGCCCCAAAAAGTGTCATCACCACACCCGCCTGCGTAACTGTAAAATGCAGCTGGTTAATGCAATAGATAGTAAGGAAGGGCACAACCATGGTCCCGCTGCGGTTAATAAGCATAACAATGCTCAAATACCAGTTATTGCGGGATAGCCCGCTGTAAGCGTTTTTGTATAGTTGCAGTATAGACACGGTTGGGCGAATTTAACAGGATTTAGGGATTTATCGATTTAAGGGGATTAAGATTTATTGTGTTTGTAAGATTAATTTTACATCACACTCACCATTACGTCGTTGCGAGGAACGAAGCAATCTCTACACAGGACAATCCACTATGCAAACCGCCCTGCTAATCGGGAGATTGCTTCGTACCTCGCAATGACGCTCGAAGAAAAGCTTTAATCCTGTTACAGTTTCGAATTACGGTTCCTCAACCAATGGTCTGCCAGTACCAGTGCGGCCATGGCCTCTACAATTGGTACGGCGCGTGGTACCACGCACGGGTCATGGCGGCCTTTGCCTGATATTTCCGCAGCATTTCCTTCGCTATCTACCGTTTGCTGGTTGTGCATAATGGTAGCCACTGGTTTAAAGGCCACCTTAAAATCGATAGGCATGCCGTTGCTGATACCGCCTTGTATGCCGCCCGAGAAATTGGTGATGGTAGTAACCTTCCCGGCAGCGTCTTTTACAAAAATATCGTTATGTTCGGATCCGCGCATTTCGCTGCCCGCAAAGCCGGAGCCAAATTCGAAGCCATGTACGGCGTTTATGCTCAGCATAGCTTTGCCAAGGTCGGCATGGAGCTTATCAAAAACCGGGTCGCCAAGGCCAACGGGGCAGTTTTGAATATGGCAGCTTACCTTACCGCCAACAGTATCGCCTTGCTTGCGGATGCCGTCGATGAATTCTATCATTTCTTCTGCAGTGGCCGGGTCGGCACAGCGGACGATATTCTTCTCCCTCTCTGCTAAAAACTCCTCGGCGCTGGTAATGCTTACATTAGGCGCATCTATTTTACCAACACTGCT
>CBFGNE010000482.1:0-3989 GCA_965649995.1 uncultured Mucilaginibacter sp. | reverse complement strand
TATTTGCTCGGGCAGCAATCCCCATAGCTTCGGGTGATGCCAGCAAAGTTCATGGCCAGTACTGTCGCGATGTTGGCGTATGCCGTTTCTTAGTTTGATCACTTCATTAATAAGCTCTTCACGGCTTAAAGGTTCCAAATCTGTATCGTTGTTTGCCATGTCGTTTAAATTGCTATATATCAAGTATTAACATATTTAAACTTTAACGGTTTTAAACAAAAAAAGACCTACGAGTTAACATAAGCCTTGTGTCTTCGCGGAATAGACTTTCCTCAAGCTATCCAATCAGTCTTTTACAAATCTAACCGGGAAACGGTATTCAGGCAGATAGCTATTGCTAAAAAACTTTACGTTAAGCAGGCTGCCGTTTGTACCTGCTTCCATAATACTAAAGGTGGTTCCGTCGGCAACCCATACTTCGGCTACATCGCCATCGGGCGTTGGTTGCCCATTAAATATCATATTGGCGGGTAACATATTAAAACCCGAAGCATTGGTGCCTGTAGCATTTTTCCAACCTGTTTTTGATATCAGCTTTTTAGCGGCTTCGGTATTTTGCGCGCCCTGGGTAAAAACAATTCCGTTAGCCTGCCCAAGCATTTTAAAGTCGTCGGTAGTAGGTAAGTGCCAACCCGCAGGTAATGCAATAGCTTGTGCCTCGGTATAAGTGTAATATTTACCGTACTCGGGTTTAGCGTTTGGCCCGTAAGCTATGCCACCATCGCCGGCGTAGTTTTCGGCCGTCCAGGTTTGGCTGCCTATTTTGACAGTTTTGTATTCCTTTCCGTTAATGCTTACCATAACGAATGTTTCGGGAACGGGCTCTTTTGGGTCTTCTTTTTTGCAGGCGGTAAAGCAGCACAGCAACGCTGCAATACTTAATAAGGATAAGTTAAAACGCATAAAGTATATAGATATAATAAATTGAATTATTCTATTAGACGAGATTATCCCTGCAAATGCTACACATTTCTAAAAAAATATTTTATGTCCCGCAGGGTTTTTCACAGAGGACTCTGCGATGCTGAGGTTGTTTCAATTGAAAATTACCTATATTCAAACCATGTTTACATTAGAAGCTATAAAAGCCGCCCACGCCAAAGTAAAAAGTGGTGCCGATTTCCCTAAATACATCCAGGAGTTAAAAACTTTGGGTTTGAAAAACTACAGCGTATATGTTAATGACGGGCATACAGATTATGAGTCTATCAATTCAGAAACCATTAACGCGCCTGCTAGATATGCCGAACTTACCATCGCGCAGCAAACCAATGCGGAGCAATTTAAACACCAATTGAAAGTCCACCAACAGGGCGGTACAGATTACCCAACCTTTTGTAATGATTGTGCCGCGGCAGGAATAGAGAAATGGGTGGTTGATCTGCCAACCATGACCTGTACCTATTATGATAAGGCAGGCGAAAGTGTATTAGTAGAAAACATCCCGCAACCTGAATAAAACACTTGCTGCAAATTATTGTTGAAGCCTAACATCTTTAGCTGTATAATTTGAAAGACATTAAACGTATTGCCATTTTAGGCGGAGGGCCCAGCGGCCTGTTCATGTTCAAAAGGCTGGTAGACTCCGGACGAACCGCTACCCAAATAACCATATTCGAGCGAAAAAAAAAGCTGGGCGAGGGTATGCCTTATGGCTGTGAAGGCGCCAATGATGAGCATGTTACCAATGTATCAGGTAACGAGATACCCGAATTGGTAATTCCCTTAGCCGATTGGATCAAAACTGTTACCAAAGACACACTCGACAAATTTCACATCGACCCCAAACAGTTTAACGAGTATAAAGTATTGCCACGCCTGCTGTTTGGGCAGTATTTAACCGCGCAGTTTAGCTTATTACAAAAGCAGGCTAAAGATGCAGGTATAGCCTACGAGATATATTACAGCAGCGCAATCACCGATATAATCGACCAACCCGAAAAGGAAGTGGTTTTGGTGGAGGTTAACGGCAAAGAACAATTTGAATTTGACCAAGTAGTTATTTGCACCGGCCATAACTGGCCGTGCCGGTATGAAGATAAAATACCCCACTATTATGACTCACCTTACCCGCCAATTAAACTGGCGATGGAATTAGACCACCCGATAGCGCTTAAAGGTTCATCACTAACAGCGGTTGACGCTATCCGGACGCTTTCGCGGTATAACGGGAGTTATGATAAAGATGCTAAAGGCAAGTTTTTCTATAAAAGCCATAACCCCAATTTTAAAATGGTTATGCATACCCGCAATGGTATGCTGCCCGCAGTGAGGTTTCATTTAGAAGATTCGCACCTGGAGAATGATTCCTTGCTCACCAAAGAAGAAATAGCCGCGCATATTGAAGCTAATGGTGGTTTCCTGTCGTTAGATTATATTTTTGAAAAGAACTTTAAAGAGCCCATCCGTGAGGTGCACTCGCAATTTTATGAGCAGATAAAAGATATGCTTATGGAGGAATTTGTAGCCGAAATGATGAGAATAAGGGAAGATAGTGACCCTTTTCAGTTATTAAAAGCTGAATGTGCGCAGGCAGAGAAGTCAATTAAGCGGAGAGAGTCTGTTTATTGGAAAGAGATGTTAGGCGTACTAAGTTTCGCGCTGAATTACCCGGCTAAGTATTTATCTGCCGAGGATATGCAGCGTTTGCAAAAAACATTAATGCCGCTAATATCCATTGTGATAGCCTATATGCCGCAAAGCTCAACAGGCGAGATGCTGGCGTTGCATGAAGCCGGGGTTTTGGAACTGATTTCGGTAGGTGATGATAGCGAGGTAGAACCTGTACCGGAGGGCGGGGCTATTTATCATTACACAGATGGAAAGGGGCAGCAGGCTGTTTATTATAATACTTATGTAGATTGTGTTGGTCAGCCGCATTTAAAATTTGAGGATCTGCCGTTTAAAAATTTGCTCGAAAATAGAACGGTAAGTCCGGCACGTATCAAGTTCCAATCAGCCGATGAAGGGAAAAAAGCCTTGGAAGAAGGCAAGGAGGTAACCCAAGATGAGTTTGGAGATTATTACCTTAAAGTGCCCGGCATTGCTATAAATGATCATTTCCAGGTGGTGGATTCGTTTGGCGCGTTAAATGAACGCATATATATGATGGCCGTGCCGTATATTGGGGGCTATAATCCTGATTACTCCGGGTTGGATTTTTGTGAAGAGGCTTCATCCATAATTATTGAAAGATTGCTGTCATGATGAACGAATTAAAGCTATATATGATACTGTTAGGTTCTCGCGCACCAGGGCGACATGTAGAGCAGCATGATTATTTTTTTGCTATTGGGACAGGTTTAAAAGAACTGGTACCTGCTATGAAAGCCTTTTGGCGCGGTACATCCGGAAATTTGCATATTGATGGCTGGCGAGAGGTGAATGCGGTTGATGGTTATGAGGTTAAAGTTGTTTTAAAGTCTGATGGGTTTACCGATGCCTCTGAAAAGCTATTTTTTATCAACCTGGGCGGCTACCAGGAGGGTAAGTTAGAGGAACAGCATTATACCGTATTAACCGTACAGCAAAACAGGGCCGCCGCTATACAAGGAGCCAAAAAGACCGTATTTTTCAAAACCAATACCATTGGCGGTATGAAAGGTGCCAACTCGCATATTGATGATAAGTACGGTATTGATGTAGATGATATTTACCAAATTGATGATATCCTGATACCTGAACATCGAGAAAAATATCACATCCAATTAAGCCCCGCAGCTAACCTGACTGAAGACCAGATACATTTAGGTTATTTTAGGTTGGATAAATTGTAAACAATATGGATTTTAACGAGTTGTATCAATATGAAAAATCCATTTGCAAAAGAAGATAACAGGGGCGCAATTGCCGCTGTACTAATAGGAGGCTTAGCACTGGGTGCGGTAGCTTACTTATATTTAACTGATAGCGGTAAAGGCCAGCGCGGTAAGTTCAAGAAAACGCTGAAAGAAAAAGGAAAAGAAATGGCCACCAGCGCGGTAAGCAAA
>CBFGNE010000481.1:0-3989 GCA_965649995.1 uncultured Mucilaginibacter sp. | reverse complement strand
ATCCCCAACAACCATTGAAGGCCATTTAAGCCGTTTTGTACAAACCGGCGAACTTGATGTGCTTACGTTTGTGAAAGAGGAAAAAATACAGCCCATATTAGAGGTTATTGAAAGCTATGGCACAGAAAAACTTTCGCCGCTGAAAGAGGTTTTAGGAGAGGATTATTCCTATGGCGAAATAAAGGCGGTTATCGCCTGGATGAATCGGAAAACCCAAGTATCATGACAGCTACGGAACTCATCATATTAAATTCGGAAGAGGTGCGGCGGCGCAGCATTAAACTGGTGCAAGGCATCCCGCAGGAAGTAATCCACTGGATACCGGACGCGGAGGCGATGTCTATTATAGAAATGGTGCGCCACATGCTGGAATCTGAATACATTTATAACGAAATAGTGAAAAACCGGGGTAAATTAGGTGACGATTTTGTATCGCCATGGGAAGGGCGTCCTTTTACTACCATTGCCGATGAAATAGTTTTTGCAGCGCCTTACCACCAGCAATTTTTGGAAAGCGTACTTAGATATACCGAGCAGGATTTGGATGAGATAGAAGTTGTGCGCGTGGAAAGAAACCAGCGCAGGAAGCTGGGCGACTACCTGCTACGGATTGCTTACCATGAAAGCGTACATGCCGGTAACTTGCTCTCGTACCTAAGAATTCTTAATATTGACCGCCCGGATATTTGGGATTAACATTACATGCCATGGCTACTATAGAAGAGATATACCAGCGTTACCTGCAACACCCGATTATCAGTACTGATACGCGTAAAATTGCGCCGGGCAGCCTGTTCTTTGCGCTTAAGGGTGATAAGTTTGACGCTAACACCTTCGCCACACAAGCGCTTGAAGCGGGTGCAGCTTATGCGATTGTGGATAACCCGGAATATGATTTAGGAGAAAAGTATATATTGGTTGAAGACGGCCTTGCAACCCTTCAAAACCTTGCCGCACACCACCGAAGCCAACTGGAGATACCGGTTATCGGCCTCACCGGCACCAATGGAAAAACCACCACCAAGGAGCTTATTAACGCTGTGTTATCCCAACGTTTCAACACCCTTGCTACAGAAGGCAACCTGAATAACCACATCGGCGTACCACTCACTATCCTGAAAATAACCCCTGAACACGAAATGGCGGTGATAGAAATGGGTGCCAACCATCAAAAAGAAATTGCGCTGCTTTGCAGTATTGCCCAACCAACCCATGGGTTGATAACCAATGTGGGTAAGGCACATTTGGAAGGTTTTGGCGGTATTGAGGGTGTTCGGAAGGGTAAAGGTGAGATGTATGATTATTTGGGTCAGTCCGGAAGGCAGGAAGACGGAAAGCCTGAAAAAAAAGCGGTAGCATTTATCAATAGTGATGATGCCGTTTTAATGGCTATGAAGGAAGAACGTGGCTTAAGCAACGTAATTTATTACGGCAAGAATAACAACCCTAACAATATTGTAAGCGGTAAATTGCTGGATAGTTCGCCATTGCTGGTTTTGGAATGGAATGACAATTTAGGCGGCGGCACTTACAAGGTCCCCACCCATTTAACCGGTGCTTACAACCTGGATAATATTTTGGTGGCTATTGCAATAGGCTCCGCATTTGGGTTAACGCCGGAGGAGATCAGCGATGGCATCGCCGGCTATATCCCCAAGAATAACCGCTCGCAAATACTACACACCGCAAGCAACACACTCATATGTGATTTTTATAATGCCAACCCCAGCAGCATGTTTGTGGCCATAGATAATATGGATAAAATGCAAAGCGGCCGCAAGGTTTTGATACTTGGCGATATGTTTGAGATGGGCGAAGAATCTGCCGCGGAACACGCTTCTGTTATCCAAAAAGCGATGGTTGCAAATGTTAACGAGCGGATATTTATCGGCAAGGATTTTAGCAGCCAGCAAACAGAAGCCGATGCCGACCTATCAACCGCCACCTTTTATTTAACTGCCGAGGATGCCATTGTAGGCTTAAAAAACAATCCGATTATCAATGCCACGGTACTTATAAAAGGCTCGCGCGGGATGGCGCTGGAAAGATTGGTGGGTTTGTTTTGAAAAATGGTTAATCAACCTTTAAGTTATCCGGGTTATTCCTCGTAGCCCAAAATGTAAGTAAGTTGATAGTGTTTGCGTCAGGAGAAATTTGATAGATCAGGATAACGGTTTCATGCAAAACCGCCCGCCTTATTAAATCATCGTCTTTATAACGCTCAAAAAGGTATGGGTTATTGGATATTTTATCAATAACCGTATCTGTGCGGTTTATGAAATGGGCCACCTCCTTATCGGTCCACCGATTGATCAGAAAATCTATAATATCGAAATAAGTTAATCTGGCTTCGGCAGACCAGACAACAGCACTAACAGGCATTAGAATTTATATCTCGCTTTTAGTTCTTCCATTACTTCAGCATGCGGAATTACGCGGCCATTCTTTACATCATCCAACCCTCGGTTAACCGATGCTTGCAGTGCTGCGTCTTCTTTTAGATCAACGAGAGCGTTCTGCAACTTCTCCCTTTCGTCGGCACTTAACTTCTCGAGAGAATCGATAATGTCATCAACGCTCAATTTTACCTGGACTGTTAGCATATCCGAATTTACAAATTATTAATTACCTCAAAAAATTATTTAACTATTCATCACCATATCTGCCACTTCCTCTCCCACCAAACTGCCCATGGCTACGCCCATGCCATTGCAACGTACGGCGCAATAAATATTTGGTTCTACTTGCTTCACTATCGGGCTAATCTCTTCGCCAAAGCCCATGATACCGCTCCACCAATAGTCAATTTCGGCATTTTGCCCCGGGAGGATAACTTCATTTAGGTAATTTACCAGGCTTTGTTTCACCACATCTGTGTGCCCGAACTCGCCGGTTTCCTCGGCAACAAAATCGAGGTTGCGGCCTCCGCCAAACAGTACGCGCCCATCAATATTACGGAAGTAATAATACCCTTCGTTAAAATGATACGTACCCTGCAGTTTTAAGCCGGGGATGGGTTTAGTTACCAATACCTGCCCGCGGCCAGGAACAACCTTTAAAGCGGGAAATAACTGGCTGGCGAAAGCGTTGGTAGCCAGTATTACCTTGCCCGTTTTAAAACTGCCTTGCGATGTTATCACGTTGATGTGGTTTTCTTCCTGCTTAACATCGGTTATGGCGCATCCATTCAAAACCAGCACATCCTTTTGGTAACATTTATTAAGCAAGGTGCGCATCATTTTGCCGGTATGTATCTGCCCTTCAAAAGGGTTGTAAATTATCCGGCTTACTTTATCAAAACCAAAGCCTGCAATTTTTTCATTCGCTACTGCATAAATGTCATGCCCGTTAATTTCGTTTTTTAACAACTTATTCAGGTAATCAATTTGGCCTATACATTCATCGGCATGTGCTTCTTCGCCCTGCATAAACAGTTCGTAGCCGCCGTGCTGGTGGTAACCGATGTTGGCATCGCCAAGGTTTTGCCGCAAGCGTTGCAGCCCCCGCCATTTGTAATTAACCAGTCGCGCAACCTCCTCGCCGGATGAGGATTTTAAATACGATAATTGCTCGGAAACGGTACCAAAACAGGCAAATCCGGCATTTTTTGTGCTTGCACCGCTGGGCAGGAAGCCGCGCTCCAATACCAACACCTTTAAATTTGGCTGGCGGGTTTTAAGGTGCAGGGCAGCGCTAAGCCCCACAATGCCGCTGCCGATGATAATAACATCGGCATTATCAATAAACGCTGTACGTTCCCAGTATGAAAAATTTGCTTCCAAACTCAAATGTAAATATTCCCGCCCCAAAAACTACTGCCTTTTACTTTTGTGCTTATTCACAGGTATCAAAATGGAATGCTTTTTGAATTATCCCTTTTTATAAAAAAACTATCAAGATGTTTCACTTATCAATCATATTCGCAATAATGAATACCGGCTCGGCATGGTTACTGATGGCGGCAATAGCGCTGGTGAGTTTTATTGTAC
>CBFGNE010000480.1:0-3992 GCA_965649995.1 uncultured Mucilaginibacter sp. | reverse complement strand
TTAGGTCTTTTAAAGTATGTATTGAACACGCTCAGCACTCCCGCTACGCCTTCGTAATTTGTGCTGGCCATGGTAGCTAATATTTTAGCTTCGCCATTATCGGCAAAAGCATGCAGCATGGCAATAGCGCCTACATCATCATAATCAGGCCCCATGTCACTATCAAAAATGATGCTGACAGGCTTTTTTGCCGCAGGTTGGCCGTTTACATGCATCGCGAAGCATAAAATAAAAGCAGTAAGCAGGAGTAGTTTATACATGGTTTCTGGTTAACTAATATATAAATTTAGAGGTGTAACAAACACAGGCAAGCTATATCTAAATTACATCAAAAACAAACCACAAACATGCTAAGCATTCGTAACATTGTTAAGCAATACGCCGGCCACCGTGCGTTAGACGATGTGAGTTTAGAAGTAGAAAGCGGCAAGATCTTCGGGCTGCTTGGCCCAAATGGCGCCGGTAAAACTTCCCTCATCCGTATTATCAACCAAATTACCGCCCCCGATTCGGGCGAAGTTTACTTCAACGGGCAAAAGCTCGATCAGTCGCACATTAACCGTATCGGCTACCTGCCTGAGGAACGCGGGTTGTACAAAAAAATGGAGATAGGCGAGCAAATGATATACCTCGCCCGCCTAAAAGGTTTAAGCCGTGCCGAAGCTACCACACGTTTAAAATTCTGGTTTGAGAAGCTGGGGATGGAGACCTGGTGGAAGAAAAAGATAGAAGAACTATCTAAAGGCATGTCGCAAAAAGCGCAATTTGTGGCTACCGTGCTGCACGAGCCCGACCTGATCATCCTGGATGAACCCTTCAGCGGTTTCGACCCCGTGGATGCCGAACTTATAAAAGACGAGATACTGGAGCTGAATAAAAAAGGTGCAACCATCCTGTTCTCTACCCACCGCATGGAATCGGTTGAAGAGCTTTGCGACTCTATTGCCCTCATCCACAAATCGCAGAAAATACTGGATGGACGGGTGAAAACCATCCGAAACTCGTACAAAAACGATACTTACCTGGTAGAATACGCCGGCAGCCATCTCGATTTCGACGGTACGCAACCATTCGACTTGCTGAGCGACGTGGCGGGCGAGGACGACAGCCATACCATCAAACTAAAACTTAACGGTACCACCTCCAATGATGTGCTGCAGTACCTGCTGCCCAAAACCCGGATAAATATGCTGCAGGAAGTTATCCCCAGCATGAACGAGATATTCATCGAAAAAGTAAACCTCATTAAATAAGCCATGAATAAAGTATTACTTATTATACAGCGCGAGTACGTTACCCGCGTAAGGAAAAAGGCCTTTATTGTGATGATATTTGCGGTGCCCGCGTTGATACTGGGCATGTCGGCACTTGTAGGCTTTGTTGCCAAAAACAACCAGGAACTGAGCAATGACCTTACCGTTAAAGTAATTGACGACAGCAAAGCTTTTGAGGGCAAGTTACACAATGCCAAACACATCAAATTCAAAACCAGTAAACAATCTTTAAATGATGCAAAGGCTGCGTTACAGGCAAATGAAGATATGTCTTTACTGATAATACCCGCCGATTATGCAAAAAAACAGGTGCAAATTTTATCAAAAAAGAAGCCAACCTACCAGCTTACCGGTGAAATAGAGAAGCAAATGAATTCTATAGCTTCAGCAAAAAGCCTGGTAGACCATCACATCGATACCGCTTTATTGAACGCCCTTAATAAAAACAGGATATCTGTTAATGCCATGGAAGTTACTGCCACGGGTACAAAAGATGCCAATTTGGGTGCTACAATGGGCGTAGGTATAGCATGCGCCATTTTAATTTACCTGTCGTTATTCATCTATGGCGCACAGGTAATGCGCGGCGTTATAGAAGAAAAAACAAGTCGTATCATAGAGGTGATTATTTCATCCGTTAAGCCTTTTCAGCTGATGCTGGGGAAAATCATCGGGGTAGGGCTGGTTGGCTTAACGCAATTCGCTGCGTGGATAGTCCTTTCAGTGGTATCATCAAAAATTGCAGGGCATGCGTTCTCGGGCCCGGGAAGCCCTATTGCGGGTGCCGTTGCTGTGCTCAGCACTATACCTTTTGGTTATATTTTAGGGTGTTTTATTTTCTATTTCTTAACAGGATACCTGCTTTACAGCGCCCTGTTTGCAGCGGTGGGTTCGGCGGTAGATAGCGAAACCGAAACGCAGCAGTTTATGTTCCCGATAACATTGCCGTTATTGTTTACCTATATTTTATCGGTATCGGTATTATTCCAGGCACCTGATAGCCCGCTGGCAGTTTGGCTTTCTATGATACCGTTTACGGCACCGGTAGCAATGATGGTGCGCGTACCGTTTGGTGGCGTTCCCGACTGGCAGTTAGGCTTATCCATGTTTTTAATGGTAGTAGGCTTCCTTTTCACCACCTACGTTGCTGCCCGCATTTACCGTGTTGGTATACTGATGTACGGCAAAAAAGCAAGCTTTAAAGAACTGGCCAAATGGTTTTTTTACAAAGAGTAATACCCAAACCACATCATAAATTCAAAAATCCCCGCGAAAGCCGTACTTTTGCGGGGATTTTTAATTCTGCCCATGCCCGAACAAAAAACCTCACCCGTCAAACGTGTAGCCGTAATGGACCTTGGCACCAACACCTTTCATTTGATAATAGCGGAGGCAGGTGCTGATGGCTTTAATGTAGTGTACCGCCAAACAGAACCGGTAAAAATTGGCGAAGGCGGCATCAACAAAGGTATTATACAGCAGGCAGCCTTTACCCGAGGGATAAAAACCATGCAGGAGTTTAAAAAGCATATTGATAAGGCCCAGGCGACCACCGTGCGTGCTATAGCCACCTCTGCGCTGCGCAGTGCCGCAAATGGCAACGATTTTATTGCTGAAGTACAAGCTAAAGCCGGCATACGGATAGAGATCATCAACGGCGAACAGGAAGCTGCCTTTATTTATGAAGGTATAAAGGCCAGCGGCGTGTTAACCGAAGAGAACGCCCTCATTATTGATATCGGCGGCGGCAGTGTAGAGTTCATCATTGGTAACGACAAAGAGGTGCTTTGGAAGCAAAGCTTCGAAATAGGCGCAGCCCGCCTAATGGATAGATTCCATAAAACCGACCCCATACCCCTGATCTCTATCAAAGCCATGACGGCTTACCTCAACCAGCACCTGGCCCCTCTTTTTATAGCGGCGATGCAATACAAACCCGCCACGCTCATTGGCTCATCCGGCGCGTTCGAGAGCTTTGCAGAGGTGATTGAACTGGACAAAGGCAAATCCTTCGACCTAAAAAAAAACAAAACCTACGAGTTTGATACTGACGACCTGCTGGACCTGATAGAACGCCTCGTAAAATCTACCCACGCCAAACGCGCCTCCACAAAAGGCATCATCCCGGTGCGGGTTGATATGATTGTAACCGCCAGCTTGCTTACCATCTATATTATGCAAAAGCTTGGGTTGGTAGATGTAAGCATGAGCACCTATTCGCTTAAGGAAGGGGTTTTGGCGGGGATGTTGAGTTAGAAGATTTGTTTCAGGCTATACCACCAACGTTTGTAAAAAGGAATCCGCGGGCCGCACCTAATTGCTTTAGTTGTTTCTAAAATTACTTTATAGGGTTTAGCCTCCGTCAGTTTAAGATTAACCTCCTGATCTTGAAACCCTAAAAAACGTACAATTATTGTTTGCGAGGTATCGGGCACATTTAAGTTGAAAGTACCATCGTCCAAGGCCTGGGTGCCAATTCGAGTACCTTTAACAATTATGGTGGCGCGAGGTACCGGCAATTTGTCGTCTCGGGCAATAACTTTTCCATTGATGAGTTTTTTTGCAACGGTATCGCCTGTCATTGAGTTAATCGAAATGCGATTGTGGTTAGTTATTGCGGCCGCTTGTGCAAAATAGGGTTTGCTTATCAGCAATGTAAGTGTGATAAATACCAACTGGAGAAATCTATTGATGCTCATCATTTCCATTGAGTTAAAA
>CBFGNE010000479.1:0-3994 GCA_965649995.1 uncultured Mucilaginibacter sp. | reverse complement strand
TTATGTTCTCGGTAACTGATGAGAAGGTTGCCGATAAGCTAAACCACAGCGCCGGTGCTATGATGGACCTGCACTACAAAGAGTACCTGCACCCCCTGCCATGGCGCGGCGTAAGCGAATTTGTAGTGGATAGCGTAATGTCTGTTACACCAATTGCACCTGTTGCACCATAATTTTTAGGTTTTTAGCTCCTATAAGAATCTCCCAATATTAAGTTTGTGTTAAGTTTAGCGCAACGCGTGTTTGCTTTGGCATTTTTTGTACATTTTTATCAGCTAAAGCCTTTAACACTTTATGCTGCGGCACGCTAAACACCATCGTACATTCCAACAAAACCTTGCACTGGCATCATCAAGCGCTTTTGTATCCGGGGTTATTAACGTGGCCGGCCTTGTGTCGTTTTTCGCGTTTACATCAAGCATCAGCGGGCACATGGCCAATATGGCTAAAAACCTGGTGTCGCAAAACTGGTACGAAATAGTATTGTTCCTGGGGTGGCTGTTGTTGTTTTTCGTGGGGTCATTCCTGTCCAGCTTCACCGTAAAATCTTTTGCGCAAAAAAATACCTACAGGGCACATGCCATTCCGGTAGTGCTGGAGATATTGCTGCTGCTTTTTGTGGCTGTGTACGGTAACCATTTTTACGAAGAAACGAAGCTGGAGCGCGAAATAGTAATTAGTTGTACCGTATTGGCCATGGGGCTGCAAACGGGGCTGGTGGCCATTGTATCGGGTGGGCTCATCAAATCTACCAGCCTTGCCAGCTTATTTACCGACCTGGGCGCTGAAGTTGCCGAGTATTACTACATCGGCACAAAAAAAGACCGGTATATACGCAACCGCATTTTTATAAGGCTTACCGTACTTGGCTTTTATGCCCTGGGAGGGATAGCGGGCGGTTTCTTTTTTAATAAATACGAATTTGGCGTGTTTTATTTTGTACCGGTTATATTGCTATTGATGTTGTTGTAGCTATCAAAAAAGCGGATTGGCCTTGCCCGAGTTTTGTACCAGTATTTTGCTGAGGTTATACTGCCTGTCGGCTTCGTCATCTCCTTTTATAAGGCCCTTATCAAACAGATGGGTAAGCACTTCCTCCGCGTTTTTTTGGTGCGTTCCCTTATTCGCTTGCGGCTCAAATTCATCAAGCTTTTTGGCAACCTCGTGGGCAGTAGCATATTCCAGTTGGGCAAGGGCATAAACTACGTTATCCTGTACGGAGGCCGCTGCATCGTACTTATGCGGTACGTGCAGCGGCTTGTATTCTTTTAAAAAGTCCTGGTCGGGGCTATCCATGACTTAGGCCTCCTGTTTTTGTTTTAGTGCGGTAGAATCGCGCAGGGCCTTAACGGCATCGTGTGCCATTTTTAGGCCGTTTAGTTGGTTGCTAAGCAGGGATACTACCTTTTCGTCTTCCCATATCAATTCTTTATCGTCTAAGGCCCTTCGGTACGAACCTTTGGCAACATCTTCGCCATATTCGCAATCAGATAAAATTGAAAGGTTGTCTCTTTTGCTGAAGGCAGATTTTACATCCATCCAGGCGTGGTAAAACTTGCCGGATAGGGTAGTACCGTCCGTTGGCGAACCGCCCAGCAGGTGAATATAGTCGTTAAGTTCGTTTACGTAGCCTTTGCTTTGGTCGGCATAGCCCTCAAAAACGGCCTTAAGGCTAAGGTCGTCTGTCCCTTCAACAGCTTTTTGGTAGCCGGTAATACGGTCATTGTTAATTTTTATAAGGTCGTTCAGCGCCGATATTTGGTGCTGGATATGTTGTAATGTTCCCATTGTTACGTTTGTTTTGGTTAAATAACATAACATTTTGGTTAATTGTTTTTATCGATAGGTTATAAAAACAATGAAACTACGCTATGTAAACAGATATTATCATCTATCTCTTTGGTGATAATACAAAAGGCCCCAAAATCAATCGGGGCCTTCATGTTTTTATTGGAGACGGGAACTTACGCGGCGTATTTCGTTATATAAATATCTCCGCGTTTGTTTATTCTTGGTGCTCTGTAAGGGGTTAAGTTCCGCTCGAGGGCGGCATCTTTACGTGCGAGGCGTGCGCGGTTGCGGATCAACCGACTACGGCGGGCCTTTAAAACGTAACGATTGCCCCAGTGGTCGTACGAACCGGTGAGGGCTGTTATGCAGCCAATAATAAATGCAGCCATCATAGCAACTACAAACAAGTGGAGGGCGATTGTTAAGAAGTTTGCCATACGTTAAATAATTTATTTAATGGTTAAAGGCAATAGCCGTGCCGCGTTTGCTCCAATCAGCTTATAGCGTACTCCTATTAGCTATACAGCACTTGTTCTTCGGTGTAATAGGTCTTCCTGCCAGCCTCTTTTATCAATATAGGTGCTCCCTTGGGGCTGTGCTTCTTTTTAGAATTGTGGATGAGCATAAAATCGCGCACTTCGCCGTTGATGATATCCGGATTTGACTGGAGTATCTGTTTTTCGGCGTCTTTTAAAACCGAATGGATGGAGCTCACCAGCTCCTTTATTTTATCCTCAGGTATTTTATTGCTTAATGAGAATGGCGAGATCCCCGCGTCCCACAAGATCTCGTCGGCATAAGCATTTCCAATACCGCGGATTATTTTTTGATCGAGCAGCACTGTTTTAACATTGGTTTTTGTTTTGCCCAGCTTTGCCTTCAGGTATTCAAAGCCTGCTTTATCGTCCACTGCATCGGGCGCTTCTTTTTCTTCGGGGTTGAGGGTAGGGGTAGCAATGCCCTGGAAATCGGTTAGCACCAGCCCGGTACCGTCGGTAAAAACCAATTCGATAATGCTGTATTTATTATCGTTTTTACCTTCAAACAAAAACAGTTTACCATGCAACATTAGGTGCAGGGCCAAAACATCCCCATCGCTAAATTTGATGTGCAGCTCCTTGCCGTCGCGGTAAATTTCTTTCAGCTTTTGCTTCTCTAATTTAGCTTGCAGTCCTTTCTCGCTCACGTTGAGTTTTTTGGCGTTGTGTACAATGATATCCTTAACCGTTTTGCCGGCTAATTTTTTATCAAGGTTACGGGCGAAGGCTTGCAGGTCGGGTAATTCGGGCATGGTGGTGATGTTTATGATGCGAATTTATTACAATGACTTATGAACTGCAATAACAGACAGACTTAGTTATTGTTGATATTAATATATTTACGCATCATGCAAGCCAACCCTTTCCAATCCATCTTTCTTAATTCTTTCGACACCTATAAAGTATTCGGCAATTTAACTATTCACGAAAATGCACCAACCGGCGCACCCAAAACTACCTGGCAAATACTAAACCACCTGATAGCCTGGCAAAAGTACCAACTGGAAATGCTGAAGGGCGATACCCCGGCAGCTTTGGATGAACACGCCACATGGATAGCCCAAAAACAACCGGAGAACCATGCACAATTGAAGGATGCTGTTTCGCTTTTTTATAATCTTATTGATGACATAAAGTTGGAGATAACGTCTTTTGATAGCGATGACGTTAACCTCACTGAAAAATTAACGATAGTGCAGAATCTGTCGCTGCATCTTGCGTTCCACGTAGGTGAGGTTGTTTTGATGAGGCGGATAACGGGTAATTATCCTATGCCACAAGAGATGAGCGCGTTTCTGGCTGAATAGGAATATTTATTTTTTGCGGCTGGAAAGACAAGAGCACACCTAACAAAAAAAGCCATCCCAATCAGGATGGCTTTTTTATATCTGTAAACTCCGGTTATTGCCCCGTCATAATTGGGGCAAACTTGGTTGTGTAATCTCTTAATTCTGCTGCCAGTGTTTTGTGCAATGCGTCCTGGTGGCTTTGCAGGGTGTAATCGGTTAATTCGGTTAGTACCTGCAGGCCTATATGTACATCGCGCTGGTTCAACAGCCCCTGGTTGTTGCCCAGGTTGTAATAGTTAAAATCAAGCTGGTCTTTCAGGTAGTCGTTTATCTCGTTCACCATTTTATTGCCTAATGATATATCGCCAAGGCGGT
>CBFGNE010000478.1:0-3995 GCA_965649995.1 uncultured Mucilaginibacter sp. | reverse complement strand
ATAGTTGAAGTTTATCGTAAAAGCTGTGCGGCAGCTTGCCAATCGGTATCGATATCAGCAAAAAGCCTACAAAATACATCCAGTGTTGCGGGTGGTGCAAAACCAGCATAAGGGCAGGGGATAGCGTTGTACTGCACATCAGTACAACAATCAGCAGGTTTAGATAATGATTAGGCAACCGTTGGGTTGGGTTTAGATTATCCTTCATCGTGGCAAGATAAGTTTTTTGCTGGTGGTTTACTATGGCTTGCGGCAACGAAAGGGGGAGAAAGTCGGCAGTGATAATTTCTAATATAGCGATGGGTTTCAAACGAAGAGCGTTCGAAACAACAAAAATTTGCGTCATGCCGAACTTGTTTCGGTACCCCACTCGGCAAGTAGCCGGCATGCAAAGCGGCTCAGGATAGTGGTCACTCTTATGATGGGGTCCTGAAACAAGTTCAGGATGACGGTTTTTAACGTTTCGAACACTCAAGGTTTCAAACCCATCGCTATGGAAAAGCTATGGGATGCCAACAGAACCGTTCGGCAATAAACCCGACAGGCGGAAAAGGCGCTTCTACCAGCGGCTTGTACAGATGGCGGGGCAGAACCACACCGAAGTATCACAACAGCACCTTTTCTGAATAGCAGCAAGAATTAAGAGTCAAGAAGCAAGAAGTAAGAGTCAAGAAGCAAGAATTAAGAGTCGAGAACCAGGAAAGAACTGCATCGTGTACGCCTGTCCGTCCTGATGGCTACCTTGCGTGCGGGCCACAAGCCGGGGACGCTGCGGCAGCGAAAGGGGGAAAAGGGCATTGAGATACCAGAAACCATATCCCCCTTCAATCGTTACAATTCTTGAAAATGACGAGGAGAAATTTTGCTTAAGTTTGCCCTCTCAAAAAAAGCTGCGTTTTGAAGGAACAAAAACGGATCATCTTACTATCGCTCGTTACCGGTGCCGTACTAATGGTGATGAAGTTTGCTGCGTACTTTTTAACCAACTCCAACTTTGTATTGACCGATGCCGCCGAAAGCATTGTAAACGTAGTGGCCAGCAGTTTTGCGTTTTACAGTATTTACCTGGCCTCTATCCCGCGCGATGAGAACCACCCTTACGGGCATGGCAAGGTGGAATATTTCTCGGTATTTATCGAGGGCGCCCTTATCGGCATTGCCGGGGTTATCATCATCCTCAAATCTGTCTACAGTATTTTTAACCCCGAGGTTATCCACGACCTGCTGACGGGTGCCGTTATTATCGGCATTACCGGTGCCATCAACGGTGTGCTGGGGTATTATATGATCCGCAAGGGCAAGTCGCTGCCTTCTTTAACTATTGAGGCTGATGGCCGGCATTTACTTACCGATATGGTAACCAGCATTGGCTTGGTGCTGGGCTTGCTGCTTATCAATTTCACCAAAGTATTGTGGCTGGATAGCGTCCTATCTATACTGGTGGGTTTCTATATCCTGTTTACGGGGTACAAGCTTATCCGCCGCTCGGTTGCCGGGTTGATGGACGAGACGGATTTCATCATTGTAAGCGATGTGGTGAAACTGCTTGGCGAGCAACGCCGCGAGGAATGGATAGATATCCACAACCTGCGCGCCCAAAAATATGGCAACGAATTGCATATCGACTGCCACCTCACCCTGCCCAATTACTTCGACCTGAATAAGGTACACGAGGAAGTGAAACAGGTAGAATGGCTGATAAACCGCGAAGCCGGCATCCAAACCGAATTATTTATACATACCGACCCATGCCTGCCCTACTGCTGCCACTATTGCAGCATGCCCAATTGCCCAATCCGCTCGGAGGCAAAAAGGGAAGAAATAGTATGGACCATGGAAAAGGTAATGCGCAACAAAAAACATTATGAACAGTAAGCAATTTTTCAACGTCCGCGTTTACGGGCTGCTTATAAACGATAGCAACGAGGTTTTAATAAGCGACGAGCAGGAGTACGGCATGCGCTTTACCAAGTTCCCCGGCGGGGGGCTGGAATATGGCGAGGGGCTTACCGAGGGGCTGAAACGCGAGTTTGTGGAGGAATGCAATGCCGAGGTAGAAGTGCTGAGCCATTTTTATACAACGGATTTCTTTGTAAAATCCGCCTTTAACGATTCGCAGATCATCAGCGTTTATTACATCGTAAAGAATATAACCCCGTTGAATTTTGCGATTAAAACCAAGGTTTTCGATTTTGAGGGAGAGGGGGATATCCTGCAATCCTTCCGCTGGGTAAAACTGGCCGATTTAACCGGCGATACCTGTACTTTCCCGATAGACCAGTACGTTACTAAACTTTTGATAGATACGCTATGAGTTTGGTAGAACGCGACCTGGCCGTTATATGGCACCCTTATACGCAAATGAAAACCGCTCAGCCGCCTATCCCGATTGTGAGGGGAGAGGGTGCCTGCCTGTACGCCGAAGACGGTACCAAGTACATTGATGCGATATCCTCCTGGTGGGTAAATATCCACGGGCATGCGCATCCCTACATTGCCCAGAAGGTAGCAGAGCAACTGACCAAGTTGGAACACGCCATCTTCGCGGGTTTTACCCACGAAGGCGCGGTAGAACTTGCCGAGCGCCTGCTGGCCATCCTGCCATCCAACCAAAAAAAAGCGTTCTATTCTGATAACGGCTCCACCGCGGTAGAAGTGGCCATAAAAATGTGCCTGCAGTACTGGCATAATAAAGGTGAACAACGCACCAAAATACTGGCCTTTAATAATGCTTACCACGGCGATACCTTCGGCGCCATGTCGGTAAGCGGCAGGAGTGCCTTTACCGCTGCTTTCGATAGCCTGCTGTTCGAGGTAGAGTTTATCGATTTACCGAATTCAGAAAATATTGAAGAGATAAAGTCTCACATCTCACATCTCAAATCTCACATCTCCTCCTTCATTTTCGAGCCCCTCGTACAAGGCTCCGCCGGCATGGTGATGTACGAAGCGGAATATTTGAACCAACTGATGGCGCATTGCCAAAGCGAAGGCGTACTGCTGATAGCCGATGAGGTTTTTACCGGTTTTGGGCGCACAGGAAAGCCTTTTGCCTGCGGACATGTAGAAGTTCAGCCGGATATAATGTGCTTCTCTAAAGGGCTTACAGGCGGCACCATGGCCTTTGGGCTCACTACCTGTACGCAGGACATTTACGATGCTTTTTTGTCGGACGATAAGATGAAGACACTTTTCCACGGGCATTCGTACACGGCCAACCCTGTTGCCTGCGCGGCTGCCTTGGCCAGCCTCGATTTGTTTTTGGAACCATCCACTCAACAAAATATCGACAGGATAACCACGCTGCACGCTGCCTTTGCCGATACTATAAAGGGGCACCGCTCCATCAAAAGCACGCGGCAAACCGGCACCATCCTTGCGCTGGAGTGGGAAACGGGGAACGATACATCGTACTTTAACGGCCTGCGCGATAAGCTTTACCATTACTTTTTGGGCAAGGGCATTATCCTGCGCCCGCTTGGCAATATTATTTACATTTTACCGCCGTATTGCATTACTGATGCAGAACTGGGCTATATTTACAAAACCATCGGCCAGGCGCTCGATGAGATCTAACCTATGCAACTTACTACACTACTACCAAAAATCCTCGCTAAAAACCGCTTGCACGCCCGCTGGCTAAACACGCTATCGCTGATGGAGAACACCGGCGCGCGCAAAATATCTGCCAGCGAAGACCCTACAACGGTTACCTACATTATCCTGAAGCATGCTGCCGAGGAGCACCGCCACGCTTTCTACCTTAAAAAACAGATTGAAAAAACAGGGGTGGACTGCCCAACCTACGCCGCCGAATACCTGCTGGCACCGGCCTTTAGCAAATACTACCTTAACCAGCTGGATATTGATGTATGCCGCTACCTTAAATACGGCATGAACCTGAGCGGCCGCGAACTGCGCTTTGCCGCCTACCTGCTGGTAACCTACGCCATTGAAGTACGTGCCGACGAACTTTACACCATATACCAGGATGC
>CBFGNE010000477.1:0-3996 GCA_965649995.1 uncultured Mucilaginibacter sp. | reverse complement strand
CCCGTCGATATTCCTGTTAGATAAAAACGGCGAGCGAAAAGAATTCCCGGTTCAGGGGCGCGACGACATGTTGAAACAAATGATCAGCATGAAAAAGAAGTACACCAACTTTAAATCGTACGCTACGGCTACTATGGACGATATTTTAACGCCCGAACAGCGCAAAGGCGCACTCCGGTTAAAAGCCAATATGCTAAAATCATGTTATATCCGAAACGATGGAAACGGCAAGTTCGCGCTAATACCTTTACCTGTTGAGGCGCAAGTATCTGTTTTGAACGGGATGGAAACAGGCGATTTTGATGGTGACGGCAACCTGGATGTGGTGATGAATGGCAACGATTTTGGTACCGAGGCATCCATCGGCCGTTACGATGCACTTAATGGGTTGATGTTGAAAGGCGACGGTAAAGGAGGGTTTAAACCACTCAGCATCCTGCAAAGCGGCATTTACATTCCCGGTAATGGCAAAGCACTGGTAAAACTTAGGGATAACAAAGGGCGTTTGCTATTGGCCGCCAGCCAAAATAATGATGTGATGAAGATGTTTAAATGGAAATCTACTGCACCCGTCCTAACCGTTAATCCGGGGGATGCTTATGCTTTGATTAAATATAAAAATGGTAAAACCGAAAAACAAGAGTTCTATTTTGGAGCATCTTTCCTCTCCCAATCAGCAAGGTTTATAACTATCGGGAGCGATATAGCAAATATTACCATTTTTGACAATTTTGGCCATTCGCGAAGCGCAAAATAATTATGTGCAATCGATTGTTTTATTATATTTGAAGCAAATAAACTTAATTTATTACGGCGTGCTTTTTTAACCCCTTTACCGCCAAATTAACTAAAATGAATAAGAAAATTTACAAAGTGGCCGGCATTGCTTTATTGCTTGTTTACGCATTAGGTGTTCAGCCTGCCAGTGCACAAACTTTAGCCAGCCAGGTATCGTTAGGTAACCTGTCTGCCTTTACAGCTCCCCCAAAAAACTGGGAAATTGCCGGCGGCGTACATGCCGATTTGGACAAGACCAACGAATTTAACCTAACGCAGGGAACCGGCGTACTGGTAAACAAAGTGGACGAGAAAAACCCCGGTCACGATCTTTATTTCGATCTCCAGCATGGAGATATCGACGTGGAAATGGATTACACCATGGCCAAAGGAGCAAACTCAGGCATTTACCTGCAGGGACGTTACGAGATACAACTGCTGGATAGCTGGGGTACGGTAAACCCAAAATCGAGCGATAACGGGGGCATTTACGAGCGGTGGGACGATAGTAAACCTGATGGCCAAAAAGGTTACGAGGGCCATGCGCCAAGGCAAAACGCCAGTCGAGCGCCCGGCTTGTGGCAGCACATACGCATATCCTTCCAAGCCCCAAAGTTTGACGATAAGGGCGTAAAAATAGCCAACGCCAAAGTACTGTATGTATTGCTTAATGGTGTACTGATACAGGAAAATGTAGAACTATCCGGACCAACCCGCGGCTCTTTTGACGCTAAGGAAGGCCCCCTTGGCCCGCTACGCCTTCAAGGTGATCACGGTGCGGTGGCTTTTAAAAATATCAGCTACACCAATTTTAACAAACCACACCCTACGGTAACAAACCTCAAATACACAGTTTACAAAGGCAACTTTAATGCTGAACCTGATTATAAAACCTTAAAGGCGGATGCAGAGGGCACTACCCCCATGCTTACCTCCAACGAGGTAAAACCGGCCAATCTGTTTTTATTAAAATACACAGGTACCATCCATGTTAACGAAGCAGGCGAGTATACTTTTAAATTAAGTGTACCGGGTGGTAAAGGCGCATTACGTATCAACGGCGCACCGGCAGTATCCGCATCGGGTTTTAGAGGGAGCGGATCGGTGCAACTGCCGGCCGGAGACCTGCCTTTCGAAATATTCTACAGTAAGTATATCGACTGGGCAAAAGCTGCCCTGGGGCTTACGGTTTCTGGCCCGGGTGTACGTGAGTACCTGCTAAGCGATGGCAATGTAAGTTCTAACGATGCGATAGACCCTATCCTTATCAATGCCCCCGAAAATGTCATCCTCCGCAGCTTTACCGACGTACCCGGCGGTATACGCGTTACGCACGGCATCGGCGTTGGTAGTGTTGAACAACTGCATTATACATATGACGCGGATAAGGGCATGATTGTGCAGATATGGCGCGGCGGTTTCCTGGATGCTACACCTATGTGGCACGAACGGGGCGACGGATCATCGAAACCTGCCGGTTCGGTTCAATATTTTGGCAAACCCGCACCGGGTATTGCAAAACTGGCCACTGCCGATGCAGCGTGGCCGGCAGATACCAACGGCACCGGCTACAAACCAAAAGGTTATACACTGGATGCTGATGGCCGGCCTACGTTTAAATATACCTTATACGGTACTGTGGTAACTGATGCCAGTACTGTTATGCCAGGCGGACAAGGGCTTCACCGGGAGGTAAATATAGTAAGCCCGGTAGCAGGCCTATCCGTACGCCTGGCGCAGGGTGGTAAAATAGAATTGCTGAAAGGGAGTTTATACAGTATCGACGACCAGTATTATATCCGGGTAGATGAAGGCAACGATGGCAAGCCAACAGTACGCACATCGGGCGGCATGCAAGAACTGGTGATACCTATTCAAAAGAAAGTAACCTATTCTATCATTTTTTAAGAACCGGATATGAAGGATTTATTAATTGTTGGAAAGGATAAAGAAGTTGGAAGATTTTTAAAGGTAAAAACAGCCATGAAATTTATATTAGTTATAGGCATTGTTATGCTATCGGCTATGCAGCAGGCTTTTGCGCAGGCCGAGTCGCCTAAGGAAGACGACTTTTTTAAGATAATGAAGGTACCCGCACCCGAAGGTACCATATTAGAGGTTGGTGGTTTATGCACCCTGCCCAATGGCAGTTTAGCGGTAACTACCCGCCGCGGCGATATTTTTATTGTGGAGAACCCCACCAGCCAGCACCCATTCTTCCGGAAATTTGCATCGGGATTGCACGAGGTGTTAGGCGCTGCCTACAAAGACGGTGCTTTATACGTTGTACAACGCGGTGAGCTAACCAAGTTAGTAGATACCAATATGGATGGCAAAGCCGATGTGTTTGAAACCGTTTACGCCTGGCCACTGTCGGGCAATTACCACGAATACAGCTTCGGGCCTAAAATTGCGCCGGATGGATCTTTCTTTGTAACACTTAACCTCGGTTTCCCGCCGGATTGGTGGCACCCAAAAAGTATGGTTCCCTACCGCGGTTGGGCGCTGAATATTACCGAAGATGGTAAGGTTACGCCATGGGCGGCAGGTTTGCGCTCGCCTTGCGGTATCAGTATGATCGACGGGCAGCTTTGGTATAGCGATAACCAGGGCGATTGGGTAGGCTCGGGCAGTATTATGCAGGTTACCAAGGGCGCATTTATGGGCCATCCCGCGAGCCTGGTATGGACCAACCTGCCAAATTCGCCACTGAAACTAACACAGGAAAAATTCTTTGCTACCAATAACCCCCGTATAGAATTTGATAAGAACGGGCAGCCGTTTAAGCCACAAAATATTGTAAACGAGAAATTTAAAACTGAATTTGAGGCAAAAAAAGAAATTCCCGAGTTGCAGTTGCCTACCGTTTGGCTGCCGCATGGTATCTTAGGTATCTCCAACTCCGAGATTGTGAAGATACCTGATGGCGTTTTTGGCCCGTTTGCAGAGCAGCTATTGGTGTGCGACCAGGGGCAAAGCATGGTAGACAGGGTGTTCCTCGAAAAAGTAAATGGCGAATACCAGGGTGCTGCATGGGCTTTCCGCAGCGGCTTCCAGTCGGGAGTGGTGCGGTTGGCCTGGTTGCCTGATGGCTCCCTGGCAGCAGGTGAAACCAATAGGGGTTGGGGCTCTGCAGGGGAGGCTACTATGGGCTTGCAACGTTTGATTTGGAACAACCAGATCCCGTTTGAAATGCGTGCCATACGTGCCATGCCCGAT
>CBFGNE010000476.1:0-4003 GCA_965649995.1 uncultured Mucilaginibacter sp. | reverse complement strand
ATTTCGCTTCCTATCTCCGTAGGTACTACGGGCTGTTTACTCCTGTCGAACAGTTTTACGCCCAGCGTATCCTCTAGTTTTTGCACCTGCATGCTCAATGTAGGCTGGGTTACAAAGCATTTTTCGGCTGCGCCCACAAAGCTGCGGTACGTATCAACTGCTATAATATACTCTAATTGCGTGATGGTCATTTCCTAAATAGATGTAAACTATGCAAATATAAAAAACATTGCTTTTAGCTATTGATAGTTCGTGCTAACGTTTTGTAAATAGTACGCAACCACTAAAGAAAAATAAGTCCGCATTATACCACTGTTGTTCCTGTGAAATTCCGGCTACGTAAGCCTTGATGCTAAATATGATACGACCATTAGCCAAAATCACCTTGTCAACCTCCGTTGCCGGTACCTCTCCATAGGTGCGGCTATAAATTTAATTAAGCCCAATGATAATATTATTGTAAACAGTGCAATGGCCCAGCCCGAGCTAAGCGGCCCGCTTGTGATAGACTTAAGAAACATAGCAACAAAGATGTGGGAAATATAAATTGGATATGACAACTCACCAATTTGAGCATCAAGTTTATCGTTTTTTAAATATTTAAACAGAAGCGGGATAGAAACGACTAAAAGCGCATGATAACACATTAGCTTGAACGAAAATTGCATGATATGTACGCTGGTACCGGGCAAAAAGGAATAAGATAGCGTAAACGCAAGCACCAGGTATAGCAAAGCCGAATTAATATAGCCTGGAATCTTTATATCCTTAATAAACAGGTATATTCTATACGAGAGGTACCCTAACAAAAAGAACATCAGTTCGGAAGGGAAAAACCGGTAACTCCATGGGTCGTTACGCAGCCCCCAATAAAAAAACACAAGCAGCCTTACCATTAACGATAGGGCCATAAGTAACCCTACTAATTTAAAACCCTTTTTTAAGATAAGCGGAGCCAACGCATAAAAAGCCAGTTCGAGCCCTAATGACCACGCCTGCGGAATAAACATGAAGGAGTAAAGTGGTGGAAACGTCTTTAAAAATTCTGTGGTAAAATATAAATTTCCGGTAACCGGATTTATGCCCATTAACAAAACCAGGTCCTGACCCCAAATAAAGAGACTGGTTAGTACGAGGTACCCTATTGAAAAAAAGTTGTGGGTTACTAAAAAGTAGCTGCCAAATATCGGAAAGTTGGCCCATCCCGACGATTTCCCTATAATTAAACAAAGGATCATAGTAGAAAAAAGCACTACCCAATAAATGGGTGCAAGCCTTAGGAATCTGTTGGTAATAAATAGTTTATAAGATGCATTTATACCTGTGTATTTTTCATTCAATACTAAAGACATGTAGAAACCGGAAATGACGAAAAAAACTTGCACGGCATCGCCACCCAACATATAAAACTTCCAAATAGGGCCACAATGTACAGCCACAACCGATAGTGCCAGCAAAAACCTTATTTTACCCATCGGGATGCTTTATCAAGTACATGCTATATGAATTTAGCCTGAAAGTATGTAATTTTTAAGAAAGGGCACAAAAAAAGCCCATCGGCTTTCGAGGGCTTATATATGATCTATGTGGCGAATTATTCCACCGTTACCGATTTTGCCAAATTCCTGGGCTGGTCCACATTACAGCCACGCATTACGGCAATATGGTAGGCCAATAATTGCAATGGTATAGTAGCCAGCAACGGCACAAAGGCCTCGCCGGTTAGCGGTATCTCAATTACATACTCTGCCATTTCCTTAACGTCGGTATCGCCCTCAGATACGATGGCAATTACATGCCCGCCGCGCGCCTTTACCTCCTGTATATTGCTTACTACCTTTTCGTACGACGAGTTTTTAGTGGCAATAAATATCACCGGCATATCGGCATCTATCAACGCTATAGGGCCGTGTTTCATTTCCGCTGCGGGGTAACCCTCCGCGTGGATATATGATATCTCCTTAAGCTTCAAAGCGCCCTCCAGCGCCACCGGAAATGAACTCCCCCTGCCCAGGAAAAGGCAGTTTGGCGAATCTTTAAAACGCTCGGCTATTAGTTTTACCTGATCGTTTGTTTTTAGTGCACGGGTAACCAGGTCAGGTATCTCGTTCAGTTCGGTTAGGTACTCTACCAATTTACCCTGGGTTATAGTACCGCGTTGTTGCGCAATGTAAAACGCTATCAGCGTTAAAACGGTAACCTGTGCGGTGAATGCCTTGGTCGACGCCACACCTATTTCTGGGCCGGCGTGGGTATAAACGCCCGCATGCGTTAACCGTGGGATAGAGGCCCCAACCACATTACAAATACCAAATATGGTGGCGCCGCGTTCTTTGGCCAACTCTATGGCTGCCATGGTATCAGCTGTTTCGCCCGATTGCGATATGGCTATTACCAAATCCTTTGAGGTGATGATTGGATTGCGGTACCTAAATTCGGATGCATACTCCACCTCAACAGGCACACGGGCATATTCCTCTATCAGGTACTCGCCAACCAGCCCTGCATGCCACGATGTACCGCAGGCTACTATAATAATGCGGTCGATATTCTTAAGCTTCTCTACATACTCTTTAATACCGCCCAACTGCACCAAACCTTTGGTGGGGTATATACGCCCGCGCAGGCAATCGCGGATGGAACGCGGCTGCTCATAAATTTCCTTCATCATAAAGTGGTCGTAGCCGCCTTTTTCCAGCATTTCCAGCTTTAATGAAAGTTCCTGTATGTACGGGGTTTGTATCGTATTGTCGATATTCTTTATCAGCAGGCCATCCCGTTTGATGTAAGCTATCTCGTTATCATTTAAATAAATTACGTTTTTGGTGTACTCTACAATAGGCGTAGCGTCTGACGCTATAAAATATTCGCCTTTGCCTACGCCAATTACCATAGGGCTGCCTTTTCGCGCAGCAAAAAGCTCATCGGGGTAGTCGGCGCTCATAATTACAATTGCATACGCCCCTACCACGCGGTTAAGTGCAAGCCGTACAGATTCGTGCAGATCAAGCCCGGTTGTTTTTTGGATATCTTCTACCAGGTGAATCAGTACTTCCGTGTCCGTATCGCTTTTAAAAATGTGGCCTTTTGCTGTAAGCGCTTCTTTCAGCACTACGTAGTTTTCGATAATACCGTTATGGATAATAGTAAGCTTGCGGTCTCCGGATGAATGGGGATGCGAGTTTCGGTCGCTTGGTACGCCGTGGGTTGCCCACCTAGTGTGCCCCATACCGGAGGTTGCGGTGAGTGTTAACCCCTTTACAAAATTTTCCAGGTCGCTAACCTTGCCTGCTTTTTTATAAACTTTTAGCCCTTTATCGGCCAAAGCAATACCGGCACTGTCGTATCCGCGGTACTCTAACCGGTGCAAGCCTTTTATAATAATAGGATATGCGTCCCTGTAACCTATATAACCAACTATACCGCACATATTTTTTAGTTTAGATGTTTAGCTGTAAAAATAGCCTTAATACAGCAAAATCAATGTTTGTTATTAATAAACATTGATTTTGCCGGTTATGTTGTGCAAGGTTATTTATTTATCTTGGTGTAGATAATGTTAAGCTTTACGCGGTAAGGTGAGTTTTTTCCCGCAAAAATGGTGCGCTCTGCATACGATGCCGTTGGAGAAATATTGATAAGGTTAGCCGTCGCCGGGTCAACCGGTGCAATATAGGTGCCATAATCAACAGTTTTACCCCTAATAAGGTCTTGTATATAGGCTGTTACCAGAAAATGGTACTCTGCATTTGCCCGGTTGTAAAAGCCGCTAAAGAACAATGGCCCGTTAACCCCGCGCGGGTCGCTTGTTGATGCATCCTGTATCCTTACGCGCTGCTTGGCAATATCAAGCTGGTACATTGTTAACCTATCCAGTGCACGGTACGGTACGGTTGTTCCCGGCAGTGTTTTAATAATTAATTCGGCCCGGTTAATAATAACGTCGTTACCTAATGCAGCAAATGTATTTTTTATGTTAGGAAACTCTACTTTTGCACGTAAA
>CBFGNE010000475.1:0-4004 GCA_965649995.1 uncultured Mucilaginibacter sp. | reverse complement strand
TGCTCTGCTCGTAAAAACTTTTCGACGGATTGATATGCACCGATATTTTTGAGGTGGAATCAAACACAGCTACTGCTACGCCATCGGTATTGGCGGCGGGCAGGGCAATGCTTGCCTTAGTGCCATTGCCGTAAACAAGTTCGGTACGGTAAGTTTCGCCTGCAACCGGGGTGATAGTAAACGCACCCATACCTAAATGTGCCGACGCAAATTTGGCAACCGGCTTATTGCTATTGTTGAAGATAGTTCCGTTGACGTTGATGCCCCCGCCGCCCGGTATAATGGCTTTAAAGGCTATTTTTGAAGCAACGCCTGCTACCATCCCGCCGCCTTCGGGGAAGAACTGCATATCGGGCCGGGTTGCTGCAACGGCGGTACTTTTTGTTGCCTTAGCAACCGGTATTTTTATAATAGCGCCAATAGGTATTACCCTATCAAAAAACAGTTCGCTGCCATAGTTCTGCATCAATTTGGTATAGGCACGTATGCGGTAGTTTCCGCCGGGGAGCGAATCGGGCAGGGTAATATCGCCCCAGGCCAGCCCATCAATTACCTGTAGTTTTATAGCTTTGGCAACTTTATCCTCAGGGCTTATCAAGTCGGCATATAATACGCCGCTTAATGGCGACAGAGCATTTTTTTCGCCCGCCAAAACATACGCTTTAAAATAAATGGTATCGCCCGCTGCGTAATACGGCTTATCAAAATGCAGGTAAGCCTTCTCTATTTCATGCTGATCTAAAAACGCCTTTAAACCGGATGCCCGCTCTTTTAACGTAACAGGTTTTTCCGTTTGTGCAAAAGCATGGCAGGCCAGTAATAAAACACAGGCAATACAGGCAATTACATTTTTCATAAAGGCGTAGTTTAGGTACTGGTTTACAATTGGTTAAATCGGCAACAGGAATGCTGATTTGAGCAATTTAAGAAAATATAATGGGTAAATAAAGAATGGGCTTTAGAGAAATATATTTAGTCTCCCGGGATAATCACTAGCCTAAACTATTCCAATTATCTCTGTAACTTTGCCCCATGAGCGAATTGATAGTAAAAGACAGCAATGGCAACCAATTAAAAGATGGTGATAGCGTAACCCTGATAAAAAGTTTAAAGGTAAAAGGAGGCGGTACCACGCTAAAGCAAGGCACGCTGGTGAAAAAGATACGCCTTACCGATAACGACGAAGAAGTTGATTGCAAGGTTGACGGAATGAGCATTGTATTGCGTACCGAATTTTTGAAGAAAAGGTAGCTTTTTAAGCAAAACGGCCGTGTTTCCTAACTGTATAGTCCTGTTAATTAACTAAATCTGTTAAATTAATATTAATTGTATCGTAAATATTTGTACCTTTAGATATGGCAACACCAGAAAACCGCAAGTTAATAGTCCCGCTGATGATCTTCATCGGGATGGTTGCTGTTGGTGTTAATTCTATTAATAAGGCTATCGATTCGCACCAAACCTGGCGTTTGGTTATAGCAGTTATCCCTACATTGATGTTTAGCGCTGCTACTATTTTGGTAATTATGAAATATAAATACCAGGACAAGGCGCACGAGGAAAGCTCGGAGAACCCGTTCGACCAATAACAGCACGCTGCCTTTTTACATATCTACCAAAATATTCTCACCAAATTTTTGCGACACGGTTGTGCGTTCGCCCCCGTTTATGCTGATCACCAGCGAACCGTCAAACTGAATTTTCTCTACCAGTTGCACTTTGGTGCCGATGCTGATATCCAGCTTTTGCAGGTATTGCAAAAAAGCGCTGGTTGTATCTTTAACGGCCGCCACGCGGCAGGTGGTGCCGGGCTTTAGGTCGGTTAAGGTGGTGGAGTGGCGCTTGGCCATTTTGCCATTGGCTTTGGGTATCGGGTCGCCATGCGGGTCGTACTCCGGGAACCCCAGGAATTTATCCAGCCTGTCGGCCAGCGTGGCATCTTTTATATGCTCCAGTTGTTCGGCAATATCGTGTATCTCATCCCAATCGTAACCCAGTTTTTCCAACAAGAACACCTCCCACAAACGGTGGCGCCGAACGATTAGCGCAGCGTCTTTTTGCCCCAGGGCAGTAAGTTCAACACCCTTCTTTTTATCGTAGATGATCAGCTGCTTATCGGTAAGCTTGCGTATCATATCCACTACCGACGCCGGGTTATTGCCCAGCCATTCGGCAATGGCGGTGGGCGTAATTTTCTCGCCCTTGTCCTGCCAAAGGCGGTAAATACATTTCAGGTAATTCTCTTCCGATAGCGTATGCATGTTTCTTATTGTGGGTAATACAAACATAAACAAAAAACCGCCGTTATAAATAAAATTAGGCAAGACTAATTTTATTTATTTAGTTTGTCAGTTTTTATTAATACGTTTGTACAACACAACATCCGATGCGCTATCTAATACTTGCTTTATATTTACTTTGTGTATCAACGGCTTTCGCCCAAAGCGCAAGTTTATCCGGCAGCGTAACGGCTAATAGCACGCCGCTGGCTTATGCTACGGTTACGCTCTGGGGCACCAGGCATGGCGCTACAACAAACGAGCAGGGTTACTATGAAATTAAAAACCTGCCTGCCGGGCAGTATACCGTGGTATTTAGCAGCGTAGGTTATTATCCCGAAAGGATAAAGGCAATCGTTACCGGCGGCAAGGCAGTAACGCTCAGCGCCGAATTAAAAGAGGGTAGTTCCAAATTAAACGAAGTGGTGGTTACAGGTGTATCGCGTGCTACCGAACTGCGCAGCAACCCGGTGCCCATTGCGGTAATGACCAAAACGGATATAGATCAGCACGTAAACAACAACATCATCGATGCCATTATTAAGGGCGTGCCGGGTGTTACCGCCGTTACCACAGGACCAAATATCTCCAAGCCCTTCATCAGGGGGCTGGGCTATAACCGCGTTTTAACGTTGTACGACGGCATTCGCCAGGAAGGGCAGCAATGGGGCGATGAGCATGGGATTGAGATAGACCAGTATGGCATCTCGCGCGCCGAAGTGATCAAAGGCCCGGCAAGTTTAACCTATGGCTCGGATGCGCTGGCGGGGGTAATTAACCTGATCCCTTATATCCCCAATGGCGATGAAGGCAAACTAAAAGGCGATTTTGCGACTGATTACCATACCAATAACGGGCTCATTGGCTCGTCGCTTGGCTTATCGTACAAAAAAAGCGATTGGAAATACGCCTTTCGCATCACCGGTAAACTGGCGCATAATTACCAGAATAAGATTGACGGACCGGTTTATAATTCTGCATTCCGCGAGTATATCGCCTCGGGCATGGTGCGTACCGATAAAAAATGGGGGTACTCGCAATTGGCCGCTACAATTTATAACAACCAGCAGGAGATCCCCGATGGCAGCCGCGATTCGCTTACCCGTAAATTTACCAAACAGGTAGCCGAGGGGCCTAACGATAACATCAAGAGCCGGCCTTTCGCTCCCGAAGATTTATTAAAATCGTATGCAATTACGCCACTGCACCAGCACATTCAGCATTACCGCATCTACAGTAAAAACGAGTTTAAACTGGGCGATGGTGTGCTTGATGCATCCATTGGCGGGCAGCAAAGCGTGCGCCGCGAGTATAACCACCCCACACAGCCGCAGCAGGCGGGCTTGTACGTTACGCTGAATACATTGAATTACGATCTCAGATACAGCCCGCCGGTGTTTGCAGGAATAGAGACCTCTTTTGGTGTAAACGGTATTTACCAAACCAACCGAAGCAAGGCGGCTACCGATTTCCCCATCCCCGATTATAATTTGTTCGATGTGGGGGCTTTCTTTTTCGCGAAAAAGACCATCGGCAACGCCGATATTTCGGGCGGTATCCGGTACGATACCCGCAACATCCGCTGGGATGATTTTTATGTGGGGCCAAATGCTGCCAACGGTTTTGAGCAAAGGGTAGCTGCCAATACGCCTGGCGGGCGGCTGCAGTTCCCCAATTTTAACCACTATTACCACGGTATCTCCGGTAGTTTGGGGCTTACTTATA
>CBFGNE010000474.1:0-4016 GCA_965649995.1 uncultured Mucilaginibacter sp. | reverse complement strand
GTTCGTTTTCCATTAGTTTACTGTTTTTTGCCTGTATGTGGTAAACTGAAATTAAAAGTGGCGCCTTTATCAATTTCAGCCGTCGCCCATATTTTCCCACCGTGCTTTTTTATGATCCTGTGTACCAGCGCCAACCCTACACCTGTTCCTTCAAATTCTTCCGTATCGTGCAGCCGTTGGAACACCCCGAATAGTTTATGCGCGTATTGCATGTCGAAACCGACGCCATTTCTGCAATTGAATAAATAACCTCCGCATCGTGTTGAACGCAGCTGATTTTTATAATAGGCTTAGGCGAGTGTATCGAATATTTAATGGCGTTGGATAGCAAATTAAGCCATACCTGGCTTATGAGCGATCTGTCTGCAAGCCCAGTTGAAAGTTGATTGATTTGAATGGTTACTTTGTGTGTTGTTAATACCATTAATTCATCTACAGCGTTTTTTACCATCAGGTTCATGTCCACATTTGTTTTGAATACCCCGCGTCGGCCCAGCCTTGAAAAAGTCAACAGGTCATCAATGAGTACACCCATTTTTTTTGCGCTACCCTGTATTATGGATAGCAGCCGCTTGCCTTCATCGTCAAAAATATTCTGATAATCTTCCCGGAGAATGATAGTATAACCATTTACTATGCGTAAAGGTGCCCGGAGATCATGCGACACAGAATAGGAAAATGCCTCCAGTTCCTGGTTAGCCGCCTCCAATTCCTGGTTAGCCGCCTCCAGTTCTTCCGTCCGTTCAATAACCTTTTGCTCTAACGCTTCGTTTAATTTCCGGATATCTTCCTCATTTAGCTTCCGGATATCGTCTTCCGCTTTTTTTAAATCGCGGTTAGCTATAATTAGTTCGGCCGCGCGCTTTTCCTTTTCCTGATTTTGAAAGATGAGTTCTTTGTTCGCAATAATCAACTCCGATGCCCGTTTTTCTTTCTCTTTATTTTGAAACAAAAGCTCCTTGTTGGCAACGGCCAGCTCGTTGGCCCGCTTTTCTTTTTCTTTATTTTGAAAAGCAAGTTCCCTGTTTGCGATAATTAACTCAGCGGCCCGCTTTTCTTTCTCTTCGTTTTGAAAGATGAGCTCTTTGTTCGCAATGATCAAATCAGATGCCCGTTTTTCCTTATCTTTATTTTGAAAATAAAGTTCCTTGTTTGCAACGGCCAGTTCGTTCGCGCGCTTTTCCTTTTCCTTATTTTGAAAAGCTAGTTCTTCATTAGCCAGTAATAACTCGGCGGCGCGTTTCCCTTTCTCTCTTTTTTGAAAGGCAAGCTCTCCTTTGGCTATGACCAATTCTGTGGCCCGCTTTTCCTTTTCTTCATTTTGAAAAAGCAGCTTCTTATTTGCAACGGCAAGCGCTCCTTCCGGCTCCCTTGTCTCCACATTTGGCTGTCTTATTTCATTGATGCTTTCCTGCAACGCCTTACCCGGGGGATTATTTACCTGTTTATCCATTTCGTTGTGAAGTGTTAAAATAAGGTTTAGTAGGTTTTTTATATTAATTAGATATCACTACCAAAAAATAGTTGGTGCTAAGTGTACACACTTAGCGTCCCTTTCTATTGATCGATTGTTTGGTATAGATATTTGTGCAGGGCACCGGGCTGGATAAATAAAACAGGTGCAGGAAGTGGTTCTGCTTAATACGAAAGCGTTTTTATTGGTATGCGGTTTAAAATACCATTAGGCTTTCGTCAAAGTACTACAATGTACAATTAGTTTCCGGCCTTTTTATTATTTCGCACTCATTTTCCAATAATAATTAAACAACCGGAAATAAATAAATAAGCCAACAACCGCCAGATAGGATGGCCACCGCCCGCAGCAGGTTTGCTGATTGGTTTCTGTAGGAGGAAAATGCCTGCATTTGGGCGAAAAACAGGCATTCTTAAAAAATAAGATAACGCGGTTGCTATCAAGGTGCATTAACCAACCTCCTTATTCAAAGCAATTATGGCTTTCTTAAAATCTTCGCGGGCAATCAGGAACTGGATATTAACCTTGCCTCTTGCAACGCCGGCACTGATGATATTGATATCGGCTTTTGCCAAAGCAGTGGTAGCTTTAGCCAGCAGCCCAGGCTGATCCATATTGGTGCCCAGCAGGCAAACCATGGCAACCGGTTCGGTCGTAATTTTTTCGAACTTGCGTTGCAGGTCGGTGATGAGTTCGGGTTTCAGGTCGCTTTCCCAAATCACAATACTAATGCTATTGGCGCTGGTTACTTTGAATGTATAGCTGATACCGTGCTGGTAAAAACATTGCATGATCTGCAGATCGCTGCCAACGTTGCCCGTCATCAGCGGGTCGTAGATATCAATAAGGCATTGCTGGCCGGTACCGGTGATCACCTCCACCCTTTTTATCTTCGATATATAATCTTTAGTGATCAGTGTCCCCGGGTGTTCCGGCTCAAAGGTGTTTTTTATGCGCAAATGTATCCCGGCCATTTCCAGCGGCTTGGCTGCCTTGGGGTGTATGGCCTCCATGCCCACATCTGCAAGCTGGTCGGCAATATCATAATTGGTGTTCCCCACCGGTTTCACATTATCAATGCCCACCAGGCCGGGGTCGGCAGTAGACAGGTGGTATTCCTTATGGATGATGGCTTCCTGGGGCTTAAGTATTTCGGCTATTTTTGAAAAGGTTACTTCAGAATAGCCGCGGTCAAATTCCCTCATAATGCCTTCAGTACCTTTTGTATAGCCGGTGGCTATAACCATACATTGCGCGAGGTCTATTTTAGCAAAGGCATCCTCTATCCGTGCGGTTATAGATAGCGGCCTCGCATCCATCGTGCCGGCAAGGTCAACCAGCTGTACACTTAGCCCTTTGCCTTGCAGGATACTTGCCAGCACGTATGCAGAATGGCTTTCGCCAAGGGAGGCTAATATTTCCCTCGCCGCAAGCAGGATACCTTCGTTGAGATAACCGGAGGCGAGCATGGTAACGGCACTGTCGAGGTAGTTTAGGGCGGTTTTTATTTCGCGGTCAACCATATCATCGGCCGCCGCTATATCCAGCCCAAGGTACTGGTATTGCCCGTTCAGTTCTTTCAAGTACACGGCTACAGCTGCAAGTTCGCTGTGGAAATCCTCCCGGTTGGCCAGTTTTTGATAAACGCCGGGCGCTTTGGTCTTTTTGTTTTCCAGCAATAAGTTGGTCACCCCCGAGAAAGCCGACACCACAAATACGCGGTTGTGCAGCTGGTTTCCGGTTTTATTAAAAAGTATAATATTTTCAATGACATCCTTTAGCGCACTCATAGAAGTGCCGCCAATTTTTTCTACCGTTAGCATATTGATCTTTTAAAAACGCTGAAACTAAATATTTTTTTTCAACCCCGGGGGGTTATTCGGCAAAACGTTTTTAATTTTTAGTGGGTACAGGCTCAGCTATCAATATCGCCGCAGGCAAACGAATTGGGGGTTCCACAAAAAAGAACCTTGGCAAACAACCGACCCTAAATTTTGTGGATGTAAGTTAGTTTGAGGATGCCGCCCTGCTGCCGCACGGGCACGTTAAAGGGCGTTGCTTTATCATAATTATTAAGGCTGTTTACCACCAAATAAACATACGATAACGGGCGGTATTCCCAGGAGAAACGCGCGTTTAACGACCCATTCCTGCTATCGGTATTGTACTGGTAAAAGCCGGAAAGCAACACTTTTGGGCTGGCAGCAAGCCGCAATTCCGGGGCGAATAAATTGGTGGTGGTACTTAATTTATTGATGCCTGTTTTCTTAAAATCGTTGCGGGTGTAATTAAACACAAACGCTATATGTGGTATTGGCGCAGCCCGCAACGCAATAATGTAGCTGTTAAGCGAGCCATTGTAATAGCCGCCGGTGCTTATATCTACCTGCGCGCTGTAAGGTGCGCCGGCGTTAGTGCGGCCTTGCAAGCCAAAGCGGGTGAACCGGTAATTGTGCGCGGCTATATCAATACGCTTCACAGGCTGAAAGTTGGTGGTAAGGTTTTCCCAGGAGGATGTTATGCTTATGCCAACTTCGGCCAG
>CBFGNE010000473.1:0-4020 GCA_965649995.1 uncultured Mucilaginibacter sp. | reverse complement strand
TATTCCTTGCCGCCGGTTCTCAGCGCAGCAGCATATACAGCTTTATTGAAAGCCGCGCATTGCTGCATTATGGCCTTATATTCGTTTGCTGCACTGGCCAGTTGTCCTTCCATTGTTGCCTTGCCGGAAGTGTTCCACCATGGCCGTAAGTTTTTCTTAAAGTACTGGATAGCGTAAATTTCATCGTAACCCAGCTCCACAAAACGTTCTACCGGGGTTTTGCCAACCGAGCCAAAAGGGACAACGGTATTAAGCGATAAGGATTTTCCGCGTGATGCTGTAGACGCGGACGATCCATTTTTGAAAGCTTCCTCAGCATCATCGCCGGAGGTGATGGACTGCACTGCTCCGCTGCTTTTAGGTGCCGCAACATAAAAATATCCCCAATCTATCCGCATATCATCGGCGCCCTTTTGCAAAATGGGCTGATCAACGGTACCTGTTTTAAGAATGGATAAATTACCGGTACTGTATTTTTTTACGGTAACTTCCTGCGAGGGCCTATACACGGCAATATCTGATGATGCACTCAAAAACACTTTTACCGCGTGTGCTTTGCTGTCGTTCGCCCGTACATTGTACGTAATGTAAGATACCGGGCGCGATAGTAACGCGAGGTCCTTCATTAACAGCGGCGAGGTGAAAGTAAGCTTTAGATCAACCTTGCCGCATTTAAAATCGTAGATGGTTTGCGTGGCGGTGATATCCACGTTTTTTTGTTCGGCTAATTGTATTTTATCTGCATTTTCTTTTTGCTTGTCTACCAGCCCAAAATCAAGGAACCTGGCGCCCGCCGTATTGGCTAAGTGGATAGCGATGATATTCTCGCCCGCTTTAAGCTCCTCTTTGTTTATGGCGTAATACTGGAACGTATTGGTCCAGCCTATTTTTGAGTAGATTTTCTTGCCGTTCAGGAACAACTCGATATTGTCGTCGTGATTTATCTTCAAAAACAGTTCGCTTATGCTTGATGGGTTGGCAACGGCAAAAGCCCTTCTCACCCAAATATCGTTGCCTTTCCAAAGGGTTTTTACCATGCTTGCATTATCGCCAATTGGCGCAGCGCCCGATTTCCACCCATCGGCCGCGTAACTTGCCGATGTCCAGTCGCCCTGCGGTGCGGTTTCGGTATATTTTACAGAGTAGGGCGTTTCGTCGGACGTGCCTAACACTGTTTTATGCTTTACCTCTTCCTTGCCCATAAAACGGTATATTTTGCCATCTACATTAATCAAGCCTAACAGGGAATGGTCGGCACCTGTCCAGTGGGTGGTGGTAGATTCTGCCAGTTTATCGGTAGCAGACCAGATGCTGAAATTAGGATTATGCGTGATGAGCGGGTATGCAGGTGCCTTCCGGTCCTGCGCATTTAATTGGCCTATGGCAAACAAACAGGCCAGCACACCCAGGAACTTTAATTTGTTAGAATGATTCATATAAAATAGGTCGATAATTGAAAAGGTAAAAATAAGCGATGAAGGGCATGCCATACCACCGTTTTGTATCAAGCTTTCGCGTATTTGTATCATTTGACCCGTTTAACCAGGCCAGCGCTCCATTTCACGCTGTTATTTTCCCGGCCAGGCCTGCACAAAAGCCGGTTTACAATTGATAAATTTGCTCATCGTATGCAGCTTTCTTTCCCCACCATTATCGAGGTACTTGGCACCGTGGCTTTTACCATCTCGGGCGCTTTCTCTGCCATGCAAAAAAGGCTGGACCTGTTTGGGGTGCTTATTATTGCCTTCGTTACCGCTGTAGGCGGAGGAACCCTGCGGGATGTGTTAACAGGCGATACACCGGTAAGCTGGATGCGCGATATCCACACGCCGCTGATCATCCTTGGCACAGCAATCATCACCGTTCTTTTCAAAAAATTAGTGAAAAATTTTAAGGTGACGCTGTTTTTATTTGATACGCTCGGGCTGGGGCTGTTTACCATCGTCGGCATCCAAAAAGGGCTGGATATTGGGCTGCATCCGGGCATCTGCATTGCCCTCGGCACCATTACCGGCTGCTTCGGCGGCGTGTTAAGGGATATCCTGTTGAACCACATCCCGGTGTTGTTCCATAAGGAGGTGTATGCTACCGCCTGCATTGCCGGCGGCCTTGCCTACGTAACGGCATTGAACTGGATAGGCCGGGACATTGCGGAGGTGATCGCCATTGTTATTATTTGCAGCATCCGCATACTGGCCGTGCGCCGAAACTGGCGGTTGCCCACGGTTTAAGGGACCAGCCCATTTTACTCCACCAACTCTCCTTGTAAGGCAATCTTGTTTTTGCCATAATTAAAGCTATACTCCACATCGGCAGTAAGTTGTTTCCCATCAAAATGGCAGGTAATTATTTCTGAATGCGGGCTTTCGATATAACGCAATTTTAATTGCAACGACCGGCTATCGCTCCAGCCGTAGCTGCCCACTACTTTGTACGGCAGCAGTATCGAAAAATCTTCCTTAGCGGCGGCAACTAAACCCGGGCCTTGCATGTTGGTTTGGCCGGGCAGCCATTTACCGCTTGCAAAATCGAGCGAATAAGTCGAAGTATCTTTCTTCAGGGTAACATGGCATACCCCATCCGCTACCTTAAAAGCTATGGAACGGATATTTAATGCGTTTGGCTTAACGGAAAAGGTTTGGTTAAACGCGGGCGCACTGTTCCCTGTTAAAGGCGGCAGGCTTAAAGCAGCTAAATGCTTGCCAAGTTCGGCGTCCGCAGCGGGGTTGGCAGGCAAGGCTTTAGGTTGCATGGCCGGCAGCAGGTATTTCCATACCAGGTTTAGTTCGCCCTGCATATCGCTTGTTTCCGACGTGATGGCAATCACCGCATCCTGCTCGGGCATCACAATAATATATTGGCCAAAAGCGCCATCTGCGCGGAAGGCGTTGTTGCGGCAACGCCAAAACTGGTAGCAATAGCCCTGCATCCAATCGCTCGAGTCTTTTTTACTTTTTGGGGCATCCGGCGCCTGGTCTATTTTAAAGGTTGTAGCTTCCTCCACCCAGGCTACGGGGATTATTTGCTTGCCCTGCCATTTCCCTTTTTGCAGGTACAGCTGCCCCATTTTTGCCAGCGCTTCGGTTTGCACACGCAAGCCCCAGCCACCGGTATTGATACCTTGCTTATTAACCTCCCAGTCCATACCGCTGATGTCCAGCGGATCGAACAGGCGGGGTTTTAGGTAATCTACCTCTTTTTGCCCGGTAACTTTTTGTACAATGGCCGATAGCATAAAGGTAGCCATCGAGTTGTACAGGAACTGGCTACCCGGTTTATAAGCAATAGGCAGGGCCAGAAAAGCTTTTACCCAATCATCTTGTGTGGTTATAACAGGGCCTGTTGGATCTTTGGCCTGCCCTACCGACATAGTCAGCAGATCCTTAACCGTAAGCGCAGCCAAATAAGGCTTTATTGTATCCGGCAAACTGCCCGGAAAAAAGGAAACCACTTTATCATTTACCGAAAGGCGTTTTTCGCTCACCGCGAAACCAATAGCCGTGGAGGTAAAGCTTTTGCTGCAGCTATACAGGCTGTGCCTCAACTTGGGCTCGTAAGGGTTCCACCAGCCTTGTGCCACCACTTTGCCGTGCCGCAGCAACATAAAACTATGAAACTCGTGCTTGCTTTGCCCTGCGGCATTCAAAAAACTATCAATAGCAGCAGCAGAAATACCTTCGGTCTCCGGCGTACTTACAGGGAGGCTACTTTTTGTTTGTGCATAAACCGCAACGTTAGCAAGTAAACATATAGCAATGGCGAGCCGCTTTGCAACGCGCAAAAAAGGCAAATAATTGGTTTGCATTTAGGTAATTGTTAGGCTTATAATTGAGGTGAAAGTAGGGAATTTCTTTTATAAAAAGATTATGCACCCACCATAGTTGCCAATATCTTGTACTGTTGCCAGCCTGCCGGGTTTTTGCATCAAAAAATGTTGAAGCAAGCAAACTAAACTTTACAATGATTATATTTATACTGACTTATTCGCCTTATAATGCCACGCCTGCTCAGCATTTTTTT
>CBFGNE010000472.1:0-4026 GCA_965649995.1 uncultured Mucilaginibacter sp. | reverse complement strand
GGAGGATATTTTTTCGAGGATAAACCCTATCGTGTTTCATGATATGCAGAAATACCACCCGGATGCCTGGCAGGAGTTTCAGCGGTTTAAGGCCGAAGTAATCATCAATAAACTGGAGGAACTTCTGATAAAAGGTATGAACCAGGGTTTCATTCGTGCTGATATCGACGTAAAGATATTGGCAACCATGCGCGTAAACCAGGTAGAAATGGGCTTTAACACCCAAATATTCCCGATAGCGCACTTTAACAGCTGGAAGGTACAGGTGCAATTGCTGGAACATTTTAATTATGGCATTTGTACATTAAAAGGGCACGAGCTACTGGATAAGTACAAAGAACAAAACACAAACAAATAATAAAACCTGCTGACATAGGGCTGTCAAACAAAAGAATTTCTTTGCAGGGTGATAAAACTAAACATACAACAACCTATCATATATATGAATATTAAAATGAAACGATTACTGCTTATGATACTGTTTGCTACTGCAGGCCTTAAAGGCTTTTCGCAGACGCAACCGGCACCTCAAACTTATAGCTTTACCATAACGGATGCCGTTAATTATGCCTATGAGCACCGCGATTCGATTGTAAATGCTGCCTTAGATGTTAAAAGTGCCGATTACCGTGTAAAAGAAATTATTGGGCAAGGCTTTCCGCAAATAGACGGTACTGCATCTATTCAGGATTATTTAAAGATACCTACTACGTTATTGCCGGGCGAAGTTTTTGGCGCACCAGCAGGTACGTTTATCCCGGTTAAGTTCGGCGTTAAATATTCTTCAAACTTAGGCATTAACGCCAGCCAACTTTTATTCGACCCGAGTTATATTGTAGGCTTGCAGGGACGTAAAACATATAAAGAGCTTTACAACAGAGCTTATAACCGGACTAAAATTGAAATGAATGTAGCCGTTACCAAAGCTTATTATCAGCTATTGGTGAACATAGAACAAATCAGGCTTTTGGACGCTAACATCGCGCAACTTAAGCATAGGCAAGATCAAACAGTGGCGCAAAATAAACAGGGCGTTGTAGAAAAGATTGATGTTGACCGTATCACCGTACAATATAATAACCTGGTAACTAGCCGCGAGAATACTGTGCGTCTATTGGCGCTAAATTATCAGGTACTGAAATTTCAAATAGGTATGCCGATAGACTATAATCTAACGCTAAGAAGCGGGCTGCAAGATATTAAACTGGAAGAGGGCGTAGCGGAAATATCAGCCGATACCGCAGCCTATAAAAATCGTGCGGAATATGGTATCATGGAAACAAGTTTACAACTAAATAAATTTGATCTTAAACGGGTTAAGGCTCAGTTTTTACCTACGCTATCGGCTAATGCAGCATATACTTACTCTTATCAGAATAATAGTTTTAGTGATTTGTATAGCACAAGCTTTCCATCAAGTTATATTGGAATTACTTTAAAGGTTCCCATTTTCAGCGGGTTTCAAAGAACGAACCGTGTTAAGCAGTCGCAAATAACAGTATTGAAAGCCGAGAATAGCCTTGCACATGCAAAAAACGGCTTTAACCTCGCTGCTCAATCGGCGAAAACGCTATACTTCAATGGTTTGCAAACTCTTAATAATCAAAGGCGTAGCCAGGAATTAGCCCGCGAAGTATTGCGTGTTGCAAATATCAAGTATCAGCAAGGAGTTGGAAGCAGCATAGAAGTTACGCAGGCACAAACAGATCTGCAAAACGCCGATAATGAATATATAAAAGGGCTTTACGATGCACTGGTAAGCAAAGTAGACCTTGATAGGGCATACGGACGAATTCAATAAACAACTAAACTCACATATATACTCCATATAAAATGAAAAAATTATTATACATACCGGCCATACTATTACTGGCAGCATGCTCAAAACCAAAAGATAAAAAGGCCGAACTGGCCGATCTGCAGAAACAGCAACAGGAGATAAACACAAAAATCACCAAACTGCAAAGCGAAATAGGCACCGTAGATTCATCAAAAGCGGTGGAAGTTGGCGCGCTGGAAATTAAAACCGGCAAGTTTGTAAACTATGTACAAATACAAGGTAAAATAGATGCACAGGATAACGTAACCGCATATCCGCAATCGCCGGGTACTATTACGGCCATTAACGTAAAAGTGGGCCAGCATGTAAGCAAAGGGCAAGTACTTGCACAGTTAGATGCAAGCGTATTAGCACAACAAATTGCACAAAACGAAGCCACCGTTAGTCTAAACCAAACACTTTACAACAGGCAAAAGAACCTTTGGGACCAAAAAATAGGTACAGAAGTACAATATTTAACAGCGCAAACCACTTTGCAAGCCAGCAAAAAAGCATTGCAGGCACTACGTCAACAAGCTGGTCAATTCCGTATTTTGTCGCCAATAAGCGGCACAGTGGACCAAATGGACCTTAAATTGGGTCAGGTAGCACAACCCGGGCAAACAGGGATAAGAATAGTGAACGCCGACTTTTTAAAAGTAAAAGCAGATGTGCCCGAATCATACGCGGGCAGCGTAAACACCGGCAACCAGGTGCTAATTTTGGTGCCGGATGCACATGATTCCTTAACCACCAGCGTAACATTCGCTGCTAAAGCTATCGATCCAACATCGCGCAGTTTTGCCGTTGAGATTAAATTGCCGGTGCGCAAGTCACTTCGCCCTAACATGACTGCGATTATAAAAATCGCCAACTACTCAAAAAACGATGCAATAGCTATACCGGTAAAAGCGGTTCAACGCTCAGAAGCAGGAGATTATGTTTACCTGCATGTAAATGGCATTGCTAAGCGTACGCCTATAAAAGTTGGCGCAACTTATGGCGGCGGGTCAGAAATTTTATCCGGCTTAAAAGTTGGCGATCAATTGATAACCGATGGCGTTACCGATATTGAGGATGGCGACAAAGTAAAAGTTACGCAGACAGCTAATTAATTAACCTGATCTATTACATATTATGAAAGATCTGAAAAAAGAATTTGGCCCTTCAAGCTGGGCCATTGATAATAAAACCGCCATTTACGTGCTTATATTTCTGATAAGCGCAATGGGGTTGATCAGCTACAATAACCTGCCGAAGGAGAACTTCCCGGATATTGATATCCCGAAAATATTTATCACTACTGTGTTTAGGGGGCAGTCGCCACAAAATATAGAGAATTTGGTGACTAAGCAGTTGGAGAAACACTTAAAATCGCTGAAAGGCTTAAAAAAGGTTACCTCTAATTCGGTACAAAACGTATCTATCATTACGGCGGAATTTAATACCAATGTGGAGATAAAAGATGCAAAGGTGGAAGTGAAGGATGCCGTTGATAAGGCCAAGCAAGATTTGCCCCAGAACGATGATAACTATACAGAACCGAATATTTCTGATATCAACGTTTCCGACCTGCCTATCCTCTACGTAAACATGTCGGGCGATTACGACCTGAAGAAGCTGAAAGAGTACTCAGATTTATTAAAGGATGAAATAGAAAGCTATAAAGAAATATCAAAGGTTGACCAAATAGGCGCTTTAACGCCCGAGATACAGATCAATGTTGATTTGAATAAGATGGCTGCGGCACAAATAGGCTTCGCTGATATTATTCAGGCAATAGGTACAGAAAATATCCTTTCATCTGCGGGTACCATCAAAATGGATGGTGTACGCCGCAGTATAGATATTAAGCAAGATTTTAAAAATGCCGAGCAGGTGCAGGCCATGGTTATCCGTAACCCAAAAGGCCAGGCAGTTTATTTGCGCGATATTGCAGATGTAAGGGATTCGTTTTTGGAGCAGGAAAGTTACGCCCGTTTAAAAACGCCCGAAGGCAAAGGATTTAAAAATGTAATTACCCTTGCAGTAAGTAAAAGGGCGGGCGAGAACCTCATCGAATCGTCAAACAAAATAAACGCCCTGATCAAGGAAAAACAGAAAACTACTTTCCCCAAAGGTTTGGCCATTACCGTAACCGGCGATCAAAGCAATAAAACACGTACCACGCTGAATGACCTGATCAACACCATCATCATCGGTTTTAT
>CBFGNE010000471.1:0-4029 GCA_965649995.1 uncultured Mucilaginibacter sp. | reverse complement strand
GGAGAAACGTGCTGATGAACTTATAGTGGCCAATAAAGAGCTGGCTTACCAAAACTATGAAAAAGAGGCACGCGCCGCAGAACTAATAGTGGCCAATAAAGAACTTGCCTACCAGCATGATGAAAAAAGCAAGCGCGCCGAAGAACTTATAACAGCCAATCACGAACTTGTATTTCAGAACAATGAGAAGGAAGCCCGGGCTGCAGAACTCGCTGTAGCTAATCAGGAGCTTTTTTACCAAAACGAGGAGCGGGAAAAACGCGCCAAAGAACTCGCAGCCGCTTACCGTGAATTGAAAAAAGCTGAAGAATATTTGAGGGATTATGTTAAAAGCATGGAAGATATGATGTTTATTACATCGCACAAAGTGCGGCAGCCTGTTGCCAATATTTTAGGGATAACAAGCATTATCGGAGGCTTTATCAATTCGCCGTTCCAGCTAAAAAAGATGGTTATTTACCTTAAAAAGTCGGCCGAATCTTTAGATGGTTTTATTAAAGAGCTTACCGCATTTATCAGCGATACCGAGCAAAAAAGGAAGGGCAATAATTAAGTCTTGCAATTGTGACCGCTTATGATAATTTGACAAGCCTCACGTTATTTAAACATTTTAAAGATAGATTTCCAAAACCAATTTTCTTCTGCTTTCAGCATGGTTTCCAGTGTTTTATCTACGTTTTTGGCCAGCTTGTTTATATCGGTTACCGATGTATTGAATGTTTTAAAAGCTTCGTCCTTTGGGTCGCCTTCTACTTTGCTTAGTTCGTCTAATATCTTAATAATAGGGTCAAGCTCGCGTTTGCGGCGTTCTTTGGCCACTTGGCGGGCAATGTACCAGGTATCTTTATTAGCAAAAAAGTATTCTTTGCGCTCGCCGGCCTTGTGCTGTTTTTCTACCAGCCCCCAGCTGATCAGGTCGCGAAGGGTCATGTTGGCGTTACCCCGGGAGATCTTTAGCTCTTCCATAATTTCCTCGGTAGTAAGCTCGGTAGGGCTAACCAAAAGCAAGGCATGCACCTGCGCCATAGTGCGGTTTATCCCCCACTCCGAGCCCAACTTGCCCCATGCCTCTATAAACTTGCCTTTTGCCTCGGGTAATTGCATACACAAAGATAAATATGTTTTTTAACTTTCAAAATATTTTGAAAGTTAATCTGTCGATTTTGTAATTCGCCAGGGAGTTGCGTGTAACCTTCCGAGGTAGGGGAGGTTTACATATTAATCATCTTGCTAATGATCTCCTCGGGGGCACCGGCGTTGCCTTTGAGGTTTACCTGGGTAAAATAATTGTACCAGCCTGCACCGGTAACTATCGCCTCAAACGTTTTGGCCAGTTCATCGGTAGGGAATTTCCATACGGCAAAAAAATCGTACCCAAGTCGTTCAACCGTATCTGTATCGTTATCGCTCCAGGTAACAATCTCCACGCCTTGCTCCATCATTTGCTGAATAGCAGGGCCGACCTGCCCCATGTATGCGCCGCGTTCTTCGGTACTTAAATCGAGCCATGTTTGTTTAGCCGACCATGCTTCTACGTAAAATTTCATATTGATAAGGTTTTGAATTGATGAAACAATAGTACTGATTTTAAGCGGATTGCTGCTATCAATCACACTTAAATACTACTATCAATAATGTTAACAAGAAAATAAATACAGCAATAGGGGTAAGCTACCCGCTGGTTGTATTAGGGGTATGATGAATATATTAGTTACAGGCGCCACAGGTTTTATAGGGCGCGAGCTTTGCCTGGCGCTTGCCAAACAAGGGTACGATGTAAAAGCATTATGCCGGGATATCAGCCATCCTTATTTAATAAAACATAAAAATATTGAAGCCATAAGAGGAGATATTTTATACCCCGATAGCCTTAGGAAAGCGATGCAGGGCTGCGCGGAGGTTTACCACACTGCCGCCATGGCAAAAATGTGGTGCAGCAACCCCGATGCGTTTTACGACACCAATGTTACCGGCACCCGCAATGTGTTGCATGCAGCAAGTAATGCGGGCATTAAAAAAATGGTTTATACCAGTACCTGCGGGGTTTGGGGGCCAACGCTCAACTTTCCGCTAAGCGAGGACGAGCCGCGCGTTGTGGGTTTCCCCATTGCTTATGAGCGCACCAAATACCTGGCCGAACTGGAGGTGCAGCAATTTGTAAACCGCGGTTTAGATGTAGTTACGGTAAACCCTTCGCGCGTATTTGGCAAAGGGCCTGTTACCGATAGCAATACCGTAAGCAAAATGGTGAGCCGTTATTTAAAAGGGAAATGGCGCGTTATCCCCGGCAATGGCGAACAGGTGGCCAACTATGCCTACCTGCCCGATGTGGTTGCAGGCCATATAGCTGCCATGCAAAAGGGTACCACAGGTAACCGTTATATTTTAGGCGGGGAAGACATCAGTTTCAATATTTTTTTTGATACCGTGCGCACAGTGTCAGGCGTAAAGCATGGCATGGTACGCGTACCGCAAAAAGCCATAAAATTTTTCGGCAGGGTAGAGTGGCTCAAAACCAAACTGACCGGATGGCCTCCCTTCATTTTGCCCGAGTTTGCCGACCGCCTCAAATTTGATCAAAAGTACAGCAGCCAAAAAGCGGCTACTCAATTGGGCTACCGCATTACACCGTTTGGCGAGGCCATGCAACAAACCGTTGATTACCTAAAACAAACCTGACGCCATGCAACAGATAACCGCCATTATTACCGGTGCCAGCGAGGGCCTGGGCAAATCCTTTGCTATTGAACTGGCGCGCCGGAAGATTAATTTAATGCTGGTTGCGCTGCCAAATTCCGGCCTGCCGCAATTAGCGGCTTACCTCCGCAAGAATTTTAACATCAGGGTTGATGAAATAGAGATGGATTTAACCGATACCACTCGCTACCCGGAAATATTTGCGCAGCTGCAATTACAGAGACTAACCGCGCATATGCTTATTAATAATGCCGGATTGGGGAACTGGTCGTGGTTTGAGGATAAGGGCACTGCTTTTTATAAAACGCAGATAGAGCTAAACGTAATTACCCCGGTTTTGCTAACGCGGTTGTTTTTAGAACAGGCGGATGCTGCGGCCACTTCCTACATCCTAAATGTTGGCAGCCTTGGCGGACTGTTTGTAGTACCGAAGAAACAGGTTTACGGCGCTACCAAATCTTTCATCCGCTATTTTACCAAATGCCTGCAGCTCGAATTATCGGGCAGTAAGGTACGCATCAGCCTCCTTAGCCCGGGCGGCATTAATACCAAACCCGAATTGCTGGTGATGAACAACAAACTGAAAGGCATTGCCAAAGCAACCATTTTGGAAGCCGAAGACGTAGCACGAATAGCGATAGACGGGTTGCTAAAGGGCAAAAAGGAGATCGTCCCCGGTTTTATGAATCAATTGCTGGTTCTTTTAAATAGTATGCTTCCCGGTTTTGTTAAAGAGCGTATTATCAGGAGCCGTTTAAAATTAATGCTAAAAAGCTGATGATAGTACGATCTATAAACGCCTACCGCCACGTAAAAAGCCTCTGCCGGTTTTTTGGCACCACCCGCAATACCTACGAGGTAATTGACGGTGAAACTATTGCCGTGCTTTCGGGCAAGTTTAGCGGGCTAATAATTGAATTTGAACCAGGTTTATGTAATGTAAGCGGTAACAACTGCAATACATGCTTCGACGTAGCAGGGGATTTTTCGGCAGAAGCATTGCTACGGATGCTGGCAAAGCACTGTATTATTAGCGATGAAGACTTTTTAGGCTAAAACAAACTAATCCCCACATTCCATCCTGCAAACCAGTTTGCGTTTTTAGCAGGGTTGAATTTTGGGTGCAGATCTTGTAGCAGTGCATACCCCTTAATGGCGTTATGCTGCCCGGTATAATACAGGTTTACCGATGGGCCGCCGGTTAAAGCCAAACCTTTGCTTAGTTTGATACTAACATTCCCATCGAGCCTGTTGAGCAGGTTGGTATAATGCCAGGAGCCCTGGTACAAGTATCGGGTGCTGATTTCGGGATTAAAACTCAGCCGTGTACCC
>CBFGNE010000470.1:0-4061 GCA_965649995.1 uncultured Mucilaginibacter sp. | reverse complement strand
CAAGTTTATGCATAATGTAATTGCGCGGGGAGAGGTAGAAAAGGTGTCATTTGAAACTTATTGGTCTATTGCCTTTTCGCCCTTATATGCGCTCGCCCGGTTTGATTACGAAGGGAAAAGCCTGGGCGGCATGCCTTTTAAACTAACCGATGAGGTGCTTTGGGACACCTTTAAGCTGGTAGTAAAGGCATTAAAAAAGTAAATAATGCGGCGGGGCATCCAATGTTTGGAGCTGATGATCGTCAGCAATAGTAAAGCACTGACAGCGCTGTTGGTGCCGAAAAACTGTACAGAATGTCCAATTAGTTGCTGTATAGTAGTTATAGAATAAAAGGTTTAAAACAATGGAAGATTTTAGCCACATACTGCTTTTTAAAACAAACATCAGCTGCGATGCGGATAAGGCTATGGCCTGCGCCGCGCTGAGCAATACACCGGGGGTAGAAAAATGGACGGTAGACACCGAAGACGAAGATTGCGTGCTTAGGGTGATATCTTACACGCTGCGCCACACACACATAATAGAATTGATAAACCGCCACGGCTACGAATGCCGTGAACTAATATAACCAACCATGCAGGCACAACAACCAGCTGTAGCGTTTACCGGCTACCAAAAATTTGTAATGTTTATTTTAGCTATCACCCAGTTTACGGTGATATTAGATTTTATGGTGATGTCGCCCCTGGGCGATATGTTGATGAAATCGCTCAGCCTTAAACCACAGGCCTTCGGGTTTGCCGTATCTGCCTATGCCTTTAGCGCGGGTATCTCCGGGCTGCTCACCGCCGGCTTCGCCGACAGGTTCGACCGGAAGAAACTGCTTTTGTTTTTTTACTGCGGTTTTATCATTGGTACCATCCTCTGCGGCATGGCGCAATCTTATCATATATTGGTTGCGGCGCGCATTATCACCGGTCTGTTCGGCGGCGTTATCGGCTCCATCTCTATGGCTATCATTACCGATATGTTTGCCCTGCAGCAACGTGGCCGGGTAATGGGTTATATACAAATGGGCTTTGGCGCCAGCCAGGTGCTGGGGATACCCATTGGCCTGTACCTGGCCAACATTTGGAGCTGGGAAGCGCCGTTCTGGATGGTTGCCGGCCTCAGCATTGCCATAGCAATCGCCATTGCTTTATACCTTAAACCTATTACCGCCCACCTGGCGGTTCAGCGCGATAAGTCGGCGTTTACACACTTGCTGCATACTGTTGCCAAGGCAGATTACCGGGTAGGTTTTACAGCCACGGCCCTGTTATCTATCGGTGGTTTTATGATGATGCCCTTTGGTAGTGCATTTGCTATTAATAACCTAAAGATAACCAACCACCAGTTGCCTATGCTGTTTATGGTATCGGGGATAAGCTCGTTATTTATTATGCCGGTGATAGGAAAACTAAGCGACAGGATAGATAAGTTTAAAATATTTGCCGTAGCATCTGTATGGATGATGATAATGTGCGTGGTATACACCAACCTTACTGCAACACCGCTTTGGCTGGTAATGATACTCAACATCCTGATGATGATGGGCATTATGAGCCGTATGATCCCCTCAAGCGCACTCACCAGTGCCATCCCCGATATGGCCGACCGTGGCGCTTTCATGAGCATCAACTCCTCATTGCAGCAAATAGCCGGTGGTATAGCGGCCGCTGTTGCCGGCACAATTGTTTCACAGCCATCAAAGGGGGCCCCACTGGTAAACTATAATGTGGTAGGGTATGTAATTGTAGGCATATCTATGCTCAGCATCTTCACCCTTTGGCGGGTAGACCAACTCACCAAAAAGAAAATGGAAAGCAACAAGGTTGTGATACCGGAGGGTGAGGCGGTTTTGAGTGAGGGGTTGTAATTTTGGCAAGTTCCTTAAAAGGTTAAAGCCTTTCGGTACAATCCCGAAGGGCCTTAATAATTTACCCGATACCAATTAGTATCTAATTTTGCGAACCCTTTGCGTTCGCCGGAGATTATCCTTTCCTCTATATCTTTTATCTTCTCGGGATCGTTAGTGTATAGAAATGCGGAATAATGATCGAGGAAACCGGAGTTGATGAGAAATTCGACCGATACCGTTTTTGCTGTTGGCCGTTCTACAGGGATATTATTATGGCCGTTAGATATTGGCGGAAAATACCACCCGTATAGGTGGCCTCCTTCAAATCTTCCGCTTTTTACTTGCTCAACTATTTGGGCCCTCGCCACTCTTCTTAAGGTCCAGTCGAGATTTTCAACTACATGCTCACTAAACAGCGTTGCAATACCCAAAGCAATCCCAACAAAGCAGCCAATCTTGATAAACGTCGTGTTGGATTCACTTTGCTTTAGCTTGACGAGAAGATAAACTGATAACACAAACCCAATTAACATATATGGATACAATGTTAAAAGTACCCCAAAGCCATTACAATAATAATAGATAAAAGGAGCCTGTAATAGCGCCATAACAAGAATAACGCAGGTGATAATGGTTTTGGTTAGCTTCATTGTTTGCCACCCAATATAGGATTTTATTCCTACCTCCCCATCATCTCCCTCACCTCATCCTCTGTCCCTTTAAACGGCCCGGAGTTTTCAATCTTTAAACCTGCCATGGCAGAGGCGAATTTGCCTGCATCGGCTACGCTGTCGCTTTTGATGCGGCGGTAGAGGTAGCCTGCCATATAGGTGTCGCCGCAGCCGGTGGCATCTACTACTTCGGTAGGTTTGTAGGCGGGGATCTCGTAAAACTCTTTATCGTACAAAATTACCGAGCCCATACTGCCGAGGGTTACTACCACCTCCTTTACACCCCATTCGGCTAATACTTTGGCGCCTTCGCGGATGTCGGCAATGCCGGTAAGTACTTCCAGTTCGTGTTCGTTCACTTTCAGTATGTCGATATACTGCAAAGCCTCCTTTTTATCTGCCCAATCGATAGCGTGTACGCCTTTGTCAATCACCTCGCGCAGGTAGCCCTGTGCATCGCAGGAAACATTGCCCCGGCTAAACAGGTTTTTGATGAGTTCGGTTGGTATATCATCGGCCAGCAACGGACCCAGGTGGAAGATGATGGCTTCCGTACCGGCGAGGTCGGCAACGGTAAAGGCATCAGCTTTTTGCAATACGCGCTGGGTGCGGTTATCCTGGTTATCGCCATAAATATTCTCAAAATAAACGGTGTGTTTGCTGGGCAGCGCTTTCACTTCAATGCCTAATTCGCGCAGATCGGTAACGCTTTTCATTTCTGTTTCCGCAAGGGCGGTAACCAGGCTGTACTTTACATCCATATTGCGCATAGCGTGCGAAAAGTAAAAGGCAGTACCGCCGGCCATGTGCATCACCGCACGGGGCGTTACAACTTTATCGAGGGTGATGTGGCCAATACAACAGATATCAAACATAAAAACACTTTAAAATTGAGGGATGCAATCTAATAATTGTAGCGCAGTTTATAATGTTTAAGTTATTAACTATAAAAATGTATTTTAACCCCTGCTTAAAATATGCTTTTTAAAAACTGTTTGCTCCCCATATTTTCGTGTTTGGCTATGCTATGCTTATTGCTTGGTGATACGGTGCGAGCAAAAGGATCGGATACAAAAAATACCGCCGAAACCCGGCTTGGGAAAGCCACGACTACAGCAGGGTGTACAGATATCACTTGGGCCAGTTGGAGCACTTTCAACGGCGCATCAGCTACCGGTACGTTAACAAACGCAGGCAACAATATTGGGATAACTTTGTCTGCCGATTTCCCATTAAGCTCATCGGGTATTTTTAACGCCTCTAAATTTGACAACTATCCATCGCCTGTACCAACCGGGATGGTACCGCAAACCTCTTGGGCAGCTACCGGCGGCGGCAAAGCAGACGCGTGCTTTAACCAAAAAGTAATTAATCCGGTGCTGCTGATAGCCTCGTTGGGTAGCAGTGCTACTAATACAGGGGCAACGCTGCGTTTTTCGGAGCCTTATGTTGTACTATATGATGGTGGTGGGGTGGCCTATAACGACCAATACTCCCTAACCGGCATTGAAGGTTTTGCCATTATTATGTTCCCGGGCGAGCATGAGTG
>CBFGNE010000469.1:0-4064 GCA_965649995.1 uncultured Mucilaginibacter sp. | reverse complement strand
GCTACCACCCTCCACTACGATCTTTTCGGGGTTTAGGCGAAGTTTAGCCGCATTGGTTACCAAAAAATCTACCCCCCGCAGGCAATCCATATAAACACCACGGTAAATGTACTTGTCGCGGCTTTCTATGTTCACTAAGTTGTATTGTTTGTAATCGGGCGCTATTACATCCCGGCTGTTGCCGTTGCCGCGTACGTTAATGGTAAATACCGCAAAGTCCTCCTTGTCATAATCGGGCTTCATATCAATGGTGTAACCCGGCACCCGGTAAAGTATGGGGTAGTTTTTGCCGCCTTTTGGTACAGTAAGCCAGCCGCGGATGGTAATGCCCTCCCATGATTTCATCTCGGCCAGGTACACAACTTTCTCTTTGGTCGATTTCTTTTTGTCTTCGGTAAATTTAAACTCGGGCTTAATATTTTTTAAGGTATCAATAGTGCCTTTCCAAAAAGCATCAAAATCGGCAGGTTTGTGCAGCGCGGTTTTTATTTTTTCGGGCTCGATGCCAAACACGCGTTTTATCGTATCATCATACGTAGTAAGGTTTACCATAAAGTGCACGCGGTAAAAACCGGGTATGCGTTTAGGAAGCAATACGGTATAGGTGTCTGAGGAGTTTTTTATCAGATGGACAAACATACTGGCGGTAGATAGCACCCTGAAATCGTCGGTAAGTACGTTGTAGGTAAGCTTTCCGTCCTGGTTTTCTTTGTACGTGCTTTTCATCTTCAGCTTAAACTCAACATCGTCGCCACCTTTAAAAATACCGTTTTTGGTGCCGGGTTTTACTTCAATAAATACCTCGCCTTCTTCTTCTTTATCATCCTGGGCAAAGGCGCTGTAGCAGCCTGCAAGGATGATGCTTACGGTAACAACATAAAATTTAAACCCTCGTAGTATTTGCATTTTTTATATGATCTCTTTTTTTGAGCTTGGTTTTATACGGATACGGTGCGTTTTTTGTTCTTGATAAGAAAATCGGACTTGCGAATGTAGTGGTTCAGCGGCTCTTCTATCAGTTTAAACAATAAAATAGATACCCCGTTGAGGAGTATAAAGGAGTACAGCACGTTAAGGCCATCATACTGAAAGGGAGAGTTCCAATCTACTCCCCATTTATCGTACAGTTCAAACACCCAATCGTTCAGCCAGTTAAAACTAAAGTGCAGCCCATCATACATCCACCCTAAATGTATCAAATAAAATATATAGGAGCTTTTGCCAAGCAATTCGACAAATTTGTTTGAAAGGATTTTTTTTAGGGCGCTGGTTTCGGTAAGCAGCCCGTAAAAGAAGAGCGCTATACTTACCGGAAGCAGGTAATTATTGGTAATGATGCCCAGCGGATGGTGCAGCCCGGCAATTTCGCCTTTTGGTATGGGCAGCGTGCTCATGAACCAAACACAGGCAAACATCAGCACCAGGCCCAGGTAAGTTAGCGTTTGTTTGCTGCTGTCATCCAGCTTTTTTTTGCGGACTATCAATGCCAGTTGTATCCCTACAAAAAACTCGAAACAACGCCCTAAAAAGGTGTAGAGCATCATAAACGTAAAGTTGCCGAAGAAACCATACCAGTTTACATTGCGGAAAATGAAAACCAGCAACGCGCCAATGGTGGTTATAACAAGCGGTTGTATGTAGAACTTTTTGTACCGCTGTGCAAAATAGAATATAAAAGGAGCCGAAAAGTAAAAGCATTCTTCCACGGTTAAACTCCAGCCCTGGGCAATTCCGGTAAATTTTAACTGATCGAAAAACCCGCGCAGAAACGTGATATGCATCAGCAACAGGCCTATGGGGCTGGCAAAACCGTTGGTAACCTCTTCATCGTGCGTAAAATAAAACGAGGCAAAAGCAGCCAGCGTAAGCAGGAAGTACATGGGGTAAATACGGGCCACGCGGTTTTTAAGGTATTGCTTAAACCAATCGCTGCTTAGTTCGAAGCTATCGTAATACCTGAATGCAATTAAAAAACCCGATAACGTAAAAAAGATGGTTACCCCAATGTGGAATTCGCTAAGAAAACGTTGCACAGCATGGGGAAAGTTTTCATCAAACGCGTAAGCGTAATGAGATATAAAAACCAGGTATGCAGCCAACGCCCGCACACCCGTAAGCGCCGGAATATAGTTTAGTAAGGGTTTTTGGGCCAAAACGGGTCAGTTTGTTCGTCCTTAAAGATAATTTATTAAGTGGTAATGCAAAAACAAAGCCAATGGTTAGAAGCCGCTCCTAAATCCTCCCCGGTAGGGAGGACTTGAATGAAATTCCGCTCTATTTGTGGTACCTATTGTCCCTCCCTCCCGGGGAGGCTTGGGTGGGGCTTACTCATCTCCCACCAAATCTTCTTTCTTGATGGAAACATTGCCTGTACGTTTTAAAACGCCCCAGGAGCTTAGCTCTCCCTTAAGTGCCTTGCGGATGGATTTAAACAGGATATAATACATTAGCTGGCGCCAAATAAACCGCTGCGGGATAATGTATATGAGTTTTTTATAACTCTCTTTTTCCATTTTAAAGGCAATGATGGCCACCACAAAATCTATCAGTACAAACAGCACATAGTAGGTGAGTATCTTCTCGGGCTTATCGCCCAACAAACCAAAAATCATCATCAGATCGGCCAGAGGCGAGAAAAGCGGCAACAGTATCTGGAAGATAAGGATGTTTGGCATCCCCACCATCCCAAAAAATTTATACTTTTTATTGAATAGCGCGTCGCGGTTTTTCCAAAAGCTTTGTATTACCCCAAAGCTCCAGCGGAAGCGTTGCTTCAGCAGCATGTTCAGGGTTTCGGGGGCCTCGGTATAAGCTACCGCCTCGGCACTATTGCGCACAATGTAACCTAATTTCAGTATACGCATGGTTAGGTCGCAATCTTCGGCAAGGGTATCATAAGTAAAGCCGCCTGCTTCAAAAATTGCCTTTTTGCTAAACGCGCCAATAGCACCAGGCACAACTGTTATACTATTGATGAGGTCGAACGCGCGGCGGTCCATATTTTGGGCGGTGATATATTCTATCGATTGCCAGCGGGTAATGATATTGATCTCGTTGGCAACTTTAACCGTGCCGGCAACCGCCCCAATTTCCTCATCGGTAAAGTAGGCCATTAACTGGTATATGGCATCGCTGCGCAGTTGGGTATCCGCATCTATACATACCACATAATTGTTATTGGCATGCGATATGCCAAAATTCAGTGCCGATGCTTTACCGCCGTTTGGCTTGGTTAAAACACGCACCAGCGGGTGATCGGCATAAGCCGCCTTTACCACCTCGTAGGTATTGTCCTTAGAGCCATCATCAACAAATATCACCTCAAAGTTGGCGTACTCCAACTTTAGTAAACTATCAATGGTGGCGGCAGCGGTAACCTCTTCGTTAAATGCCGGCACAATTATACTCACGGCAGGCAATTCGGCTGTTGGCGCAACCCTTTCTTTCTTATCTTCAAAAAACTGCTTTACCGCTAAAATACCTATCAATATAATACGCCCTATGGCCAGGAATATGGCGGATAGGAACAGGTAGAAAATGAACTTGTTGCCTAAAAAGAAACCAACGATAACCACATCGTAAAACCTGCCCCAAACGGTTTTATCATCCGAAGTTGGCATGGGCATCAGGTCGTCCTTGGTTTTATCCAGCACATCGGCAATGGTGGTAAACTTGTAGCCGTGCGCTTTAAAATAATGAATAATAGCTGGCAGCGCTTTTACAGTTTCTTCGCGGGTATCGCCGCCGGCATCGTGCAGCAATATCATGGAGCCGTTATCCTTTTGCTTTATGGTACGTGCTATAATGCTATCGGCGGTTACGCCGGGCTGCCAGTCCCAGGGGTCGATAGATTCGCCAATGGTGATATAGCTTTGCTTGCGGCTTTCTGCTACCGGGATAACTTCTGCCAGGGTTTTCGGCTCGGCATCGGCATTAAACGGCGGGCGGAATAATATGGTGCTTCGCCCGGTTACCGATTCTATAAGTTTACGTGTGGCATTCAGCTCCAGGCTAACCCGCTCGATGCTGATGGTGGAGATGTCCGGATGGAAAAACGTGTGGTT
>CBFGNE010000468.1:0-4076 GCA_965649995.1 uncultured Mucilaginibacter sp. | reverse complement strand
CTTAGTATGCGGGCGCCAACTTCCTTGTTGCCGGTTTTTATAAAGTAATCGGCAACGTCGAAATAATACACAGGGTCGGCGGTAAACGCCACACGTAGCTCCAGGTATTTTTGATATTGAGCGGCCTTGCCTGTTTTTTGGATGGTTTTTAAATACTCCATATCGGCAGCTTTATAGGCGATGGATATCCCCTCCGCCTGGGTTGGAACTGTAGCTATAGCGACAGAGTCGGTTGTATTTGTTGCTGAACGGGTTGCCTTTCCTTTTTTGGTAGTAATGATAATTGCCCCATTAGATGCTTCCGAACCGTAGATGGCCGATGCGCCGGCTCCTTTTAAAATATTGGTACTTACAATATCATCGGGATTGACAGAGGAAAGTGAAGCACCGGGTATTGGCACGCCATCAACAACAATAAGGGCAGACCGCCCCTGCATTTGCGACTTGTTGCCGCGCAGCCTGATTTTAAGGTTTGGGTCGATGTTGTTATTAACCGTTTGCACGGACAAACCCGCAACCTGTGCCGTTAGTCCAGGTAATGACCCCGTAATTGGCCTGTTAATTTCTTTGTATGTTACATTTGCCGATGAACCGGGTGCCTGGGAGCTTGGTGCAGCATTAGCAGGTGCTACTTGTACATCCTGCACTGCAGGCGGTTCCTGCACGGGCGCGTTATCTGCCGCGTCATCAGCACGTATTACAGATACAGCGCCGGTAACATCCCTTCGCCTTGATGTGCCATAGCCTGTTACTACAACCTCATTCAATTGATTAGAAGACGTCTTGAGGGTAACATTCAAAACGCTGCCCGAGCCAATTCTAACTTCTTGTGCGGTATAGCCCAAAAACGAAATTTGCAATTTCGCCCGGTTTGGCACCCATAAACTGTAACGGCCGGTTGCATTGGTTTGCGTACCGGTATTAGTACCCTTTACCCTAATGGTGGCACCTGGTATTGGTGCGCCATCGTCTTTTGCCTTTACAATCCCGGTTATGGTACGTCCTTCGCCGTTGCTCCCTGCTGCGGCCGGGTTTACAAGCCGTGTGTTAGCAGGATTAGTTGGGGTTGAAGTATTTGCTGCCGCAGGGGCGGGAGTGCTTGTATTGCTTGCTGTGGCTTTTGCAAGTGCGGCGCTGTTATCCCACCATTGGGTAAGTTCTTTTAAAGTGTTTTCGGCTGTTGTTAGGTTTTCGCGCGCCGGGCTGCGGGCAACATCGCCGCGCTGTTTCATAATGGCATCGTATTGTGCCCGCAACTCGGTAGGCGGCTCAATATCGTACTGTATATAATCGTTTATGGTTTCCAGCACAATAAGCGATGTATTACGGGTTACAATGCCAAAGCGTTTGCCTAAGGATTCTATCTCCTGCCGGTTGGCCTCGTAATTAATATCCATCTCGCTTATTTTTTTCTGCGCCCAAAGCTTGGCCACATCCACATTTTCCACCGCATTGGCAGCCAACTCAAGCGTTACCTGTTTCTCAAAGCTTACTTTATTGCCGTAGCCATATTGCAGGGTAATGGTTTGGTTTGGGTCTTTAGTAATGCCCGCGATGGAAAACGCACCGCTAACCGTAACCGGTAAGGAAGGGTAATTCTCATCAACCGTGCTGCCCGCTTTAATGCCTAAAAAACGCAGGGGCTGTATAGTGAGCGCGGCTAAGGCTTTGGTGTTATCATCGCCGGTAAGGTCAATCAGTTCGCCATTGGTTTTAAGGGCGATAAGTTTCAAGTTGCTATAATCGGCAGCGGCCGATGAGTTGATGCAATAAACAGGCTTGCCGCTCAATTTTATTTGCCCTTCGCCAAAAGTTTGATGCCCGTCGCTCATCAGCAAATACTCATCTGCCGGGTATTTGCTTAGGTCCAGCTTGCCAAAGTTTGTTGCACCGTCGTAAACGGTTTGTTCCAGTTCGGTTTTAAGCGCATCCCAATTGCCATTTGTTATAGCGTATGTTTGATTTTTTAGGATGGTATTGCTAAACGTGATAAGGTTTACCTGTGCGTTGTTTACTTTTTTAAAGTACGCGTCAAGCAGTGCCAGTTCTTTTTTAATATCCCTGTTAGCGCCGCTGAGCGAGGCATCCCAAAGCAGGCCAATGCTGTGTGGCAACGGCTTGGCAATAGTTTGTGCAGGGATAGCAGTATTGATAAACCAGTAATATTTATTGCCTTGCGGCTGTATCATCACCTCGGCAACATCCTGTGGTTTTGGGATGTAAAATGATAAGGAATGCGAAGGAGTATAATTAACTTTATTGATAGATGAGGAATAGGTGTTTTGGTGTTTATCGAATTTCAGCGCGTAGCCGCTGGTATCATCGGCAACCGGCGCAGCAGCGCTTTGCACAACCGATGCGGTGAGCGAGAATGTTTTAACGGTATCCTTCAAATTTAGCGGGAGCGAGAATTTAAGGCTGCCGTTTGCTGCCATGGGTATCTCTTCCTCGTACCCTATAATAACGGTACGGGTACTGTTTGGGTTGATAGGATAGATACGCGTACGGAAGGTATTGCCTTCTACCTTCTCCAGCAAGCCTGGGTCTACCCTGCGGCGTTCTATCGATTCAAAAACCACCGTGCCCTTTCCCCGGTCAACCGGTACCGCTTCGCGCATCTTGCCGTTGATGTCCAAAGCATACCGGCTCACGCTCACGCCATCCTTCAGCGGGAAAAGCAATGTGCCTTCCAGTATGCGGCTGCTGGCGTTATAAAATGTCATTTGCCAAGTAGTGCGGCTGATGTTGCCATAAATAGCCACATCTATTTTTAATTGTTGCAGGGTTACGCCATTATTGCTTTTGCCATCAACCGTTAGTTGCGGGGTTTGGGCGCCGGCTATTTGCCATGGCAATATCAGTAGCGCCAAAATGGATAGGAGGGATAAGTTTAGCCTGTTCATAATTTATTGTGGTTTCCTTATGGATGCAAACAACAGGCGGTTTCCACAACGTAAATCAAAAAAAATACAGTGCAGTACGGTTATGCGGAAAAAATTCTTTTAGATTGTTTCTAAATAATGGATTATGCTTTATAAAGCCGAAAGCATTTATATGTTTTGGCTTTTAATAAATACTTTTGCCTAAATAAATCTGAATCAATAATGAGCGAATTCAAACAAACCTTTAACTCATCACTGGGAAAGAAGCTTATCATGGCTTTAACTGGCTTGTTTTTGTGTACTTTTTTAATTGTACACCTTGGTGGTAACTTGCTGCTTTTTAGCAAGGACGAAGGTTATTCTTTTAACGCCTATGCCAATTTCTTAACGCATTTTCCGCCGATAGAGGTTATTGCCTACATCCTGTACATTACTATTATTGTACATGCGGTATACGCTTTAATACTTACGGTAAAAAACCGCAGGGCAAGGCCGGTAGGTTACGCAGTGCAACCAAAGTCTGATGCGTCGTGGTCATCAAAAAACATGGGCCTGTTAGGTTCTATCCTGTTGGTGTTCATTGTAATACACATGAGCGATTTTTGGCTAACGTATAAGTACAAGCACGAACTTGGCTTTAAACAGTACACCACCAACCAGGTAACCGGCGAACGGACGGTAACATCGTTTAACCCGCCAAACCAGGAGTTTGAAAGGTCCTTCACTACAGACGGCGACCTGGAAATTATGCGTGTGAAAGATATACATGCGCGTGTACAGGAGAGCTTTAGCAATGTGTTTTACGTGGTGTTTTATGTAATAGCTATGGGGGCGTTGTCGTTCCACCTGTTGCATGGCTTCCAAAGTGCTTTCCAAACATTGGGGTGGATGCACCGTAAATACAAGCCAATAGTATACTTCTTCGGTACGTGGTTCTTCGGGGTAATTATTCCTTTAGGGTTTGCGCTGATGCCGATCGTGTATTTTATCCAGAGTTTATCCAAATAATTTACGAATTACGATTTTAGATTTACGAATAGCTTAGCTCTTCAAAATTCAAAAAATCGTAACTCTTAAATCTAAAATCGTAAATAGAAAGAAACATGAGTTTAGATGCTAAAATTCCGCAGGGCCCGCTGGCCGAAAAATGGAGCAAGCATAAATTTAACTTAAAGCTGGTTAACCCTGCTAACA
>CBFGNE010000467.1:0-4078 GCA_965649995.1 uncultured Mucilaginibacter sp. | reverse complement strand
TGATGAGGCTTAACTTAGCTTTACGATCAAATATTGCTCTTTTCATTTATAGTAGTTTTTTAAACCGTCATTGCGAGGTACGAAGCAATCTCTAAACTATGCATAATGGATATGCCTATCGGGAGATTGCTTCGTACCTCGCAATGACGCGTGGGGTTTTTCAACACCGTCATGCCGAACTTGTTTCGGCACCTCATCTGCAAAGTCGCCATTATAGTGGCGACCTATCCTGTGGGGTCCTGAAACAAGTTCAGGATGACGTTATTTTATATTAATTCTGCCCTGCGCCGTGGCAGTTTTTAAACTTCTTGCCGCTTCCGCATGGGCAAGGGTCGTTCCTGCCTATTTTTTGCTCAACCTTTACAGGGGTTGCTTTTTGTATCTCGCGGGTATCTTCAAACGGCATCCCGTTGGCTTCGCCAACCAGTTCCGGTTTAGAGGTACGCATTTTCTTCAGATCAAGTTTTGGTTCAGGCTTTGCTTCCTTTACTTGCTCCGGCTCCTGCTGTACAGCAATACCACCACGGAACAGGAAGCTCACCAGCTCTTTGTTCACGTTTGATAACATCTGGCGGAACAGGTTAAACGCTTCGAATTTGTAAACCAACAGCGGGTCCTTTTGTTCGTAAACGGCGTTTTGTACCGATTGTTTCAGTTCGTCCATTTCGCGCAAGTGCTCTTTCCAGGCATCGTCTATCAGGTACAGGGTTACGTTCTTCTCAAAAGATTTAAACACCTCGGCACCTTTATTTTCTACCGCCTTCTTTAACGGAACAGCTACCTGCAAACCATGCACGCCATCGGTAAACGGAACAACAATGTTCTCTACATACTGGCCGCGGGTATCGTAAACATCCTTTAATACCGGGTATGCCTGCTGCGCAACCTGCTCAGATTTCCGCTTATAAAACTCTACCACCTCGGCAAAGGTTTTATCAACCAATGCGTTCAGCGGGGTACTTGTAAATTGTTCTTTGTCGGTATCCGGGTCAACCGAGAACAGGCGGATAATTTCCAGCTGGAAACCATCAAAGTTGTTTGCCTCTTTGTATTCAGTAACCACATCTTCAATTACATCAAAAATGGTGTTGTTCAAATCCACTTCAAGGCGCTCACCAAACAAAGCATTTTTACGTTTTGCATAGATAACCGTACGCTGTGAGTTCATCACATCATCATACTCCAGCAAACGCTTACGTATGCCAAAGTTATTCTCTTCTACCTTCTTTTGCGCACGCTCGATAGATTTGGAGATCATCGAGTGTTGGATCACTTCGCCTTCTTCGATACCCATACGCACCATCAGGTTAGAGATCCGCTCCGACCCGAATAAACGCATCAGGTTATCCTCTAAGGATACGAAGAACTGCGATGAACCCGGGTCGCCCTGGCGTCCTGCACGTCCGCGCAACTGCCTGTCAACACGGCGGCTTTCGTGGCGTTCGGTACCAACAATGGCCAAACCGCCTGATGCCTGCACGCCTGCACCTAATTTTATATCCGTACCACGGCCAGCCATGTTGGTTGCAATGGTAACGGTGCCTGCCTGCCCTGCTTCGGCCACAATATCGGCTTCTTTCTGGTGCATTTTGGCGTTCAGTACGTTATGTTTTATGCCGCGCAGTTTAAGCATACGGCTCAGTAATTCTGATATCTCTACCGATGTTGTACCTACCAGTACCGGGCGGCCCGCCTTAGTAAGTTTTTCTATCTCCTCGGCAACAGCGTTGTATTTCTCGCGGATGGTACGGTAAACCAAATCCTGCATGTCTGCACGGCTGGTTGGCGTATTGGTTGGTATCTCTACCACATCCAACTTGTATATCTGCCAAAACTCACCTGCTTCGGTAACAGCAGTACCCGTCATACCGCAAAGCTTGTGGTACATCCTAAAGTAGTTTTGCAGGGTGATGGTGGCAAAGGTTTGGGTAGCATCTTCTACCTTCACATTTTCCTTAGCCTCAATTGCCTGGTGCAAACCATCGCTATAGCGGCGGCCATCCAGCACACGGCCGGTTTGCTCATCTACAATTTTTACCTTGCCTTCGTCAAGGATGTATTCGGTATCCTTTTCAAATAAGGTGTAAGCCTTCAATAACTGGTTAACCGAGTGGATACGCTCTGATTTTATGGAGAAATCGCGCATCAGCTCATCCTTCTTAGCGATTTTTTCCTCTGCAGCAAGGTCAGATTTCTCGATACGGGCAATCTCGGTACCTACGTCAGGCATCACAAAAAAGCTTGGGTCTTCGCCGGAAGCGGTGATCAGTTCGATACCTTTTTCCGACAATTCTACCGAGTTATTTTTCTCATCAATAATAAAGAACAGTTCAGAATCTACCTTCGGCATATCCTTACCCTGATCCTGCATGTAATGGTTCTCTGTTTTCAGCAATACGGTTTTGTTGCCGCCTTCGCTCAGGAATTTTATCAGCGCCTTGCTTTTTGGCAAAGCACGGTGTGCACGCAATAAAGCTAAGCCACCTTCGTCAACGCCGGTCTTGCCATCGTTTATGGCTTTCTTGGCCTCGTTCAGCACGCTGTTCACATACGCTTTCTGCGCGTTAACCAAACGCTCTATGCGTGGTTTCAGCTCGTAAAACTCGTGCTCATCACCACGTGGTATAGGGCCGGAGATGATCAGAGGTGTACGCGCATCATCAATTAATACCGAATCCACCTCATCCACCATGGCGTAGTGCAGCTTGCGTTGCACCAGCTCTTCGGGGCTACGTGTCATGTTGTCACGCAGGTAATCAAAGCCAAACTCGTTATTTGTGCCAAAAGTGATATCGGCGAGGTAAGCCTTGCGGCGTTCTTCCGAATTTGGCTCGTGTTTATCAATACAATCTACCGATAGGCCGTGGAACTCGTACAACGGGCCCATCCACTCGCTATCGCGGCGTGCCAGATAGTCGTTCACGGTTACAATGTGTACGCCTTGCCCGGCAAGTGCGTTTAAGTAAGCAGGCAGCGTGGCTACCAGCGTTTTACCTTCGCCCGTTGCCATCTCAGATATTTTACCCTGGTGCAAAACGATACCGCCTATCAGCTGCACATCGTAGTGTACCATGTTCCAGGTAACTTCGTTGCCGGCAGCAAGCCAGGTGCTGCTGTGGGTAGCTTTGTCGCCTTTTATTACCACGTTGCCCTTTTTGGCCGCCAGTTCGCGGTCGAAAGCGGTTGCGGTAACCTCAATGCTCGGGTTCTCGGCCAAACGTTTTGCGGTTTCTTTAACTACGGCAAATGCAGTAGGCAATATGTTTATCAGGATATCTTCCAGCTCTTTGTTGCGGTCTTTCTCCAGCTTATCCAGCTGGGTATAAAGCTCTACCTTCTCGCTTACTTCCATATCCAGCTCGTTCTCGGTACGGTCCTTAATGGCCTGTATCTCGCTGTCGATGCCGGAAAGGCCGGTGGCGATGGTTTCTTTAAATTCTATGGTTTTAGCCCTAAGCTCATCATTGCTCAGCCCGCCTAATTTGGCAAATTCAGCCTTTATTTTTTCAACTATAGGTTGTATGCTTTTTACATCCCGTTCTGATTTGCTTCCGAAAAGCTTACTAAAAAAGTCTAACATGTTGTTTGTATATAGTACACCGGACTCAACAATTGCGCCAGTGCAATTTCAGAGTCATTTTGACAGGCAAAGGTACAGTTTTAAGCTGAAAGGAGAAAGGCAAAAGGTTAAGGGCGTGCCAAATCAACGATATGTGGATAGCGCCTTTGTCCGTTTAAAAATAAAAAAGCTAACGGCATAGACGGCAGCAAAGCAAACAGCGGATATTATCAAATTCGCCCTGTGCTCTACATTCAACCCTCCCCAAAAGAAGTAAAATGGAGCCAGCGTGCATATTAAACCTAAAAAATAGGTAGCCCAAAATTTGAGCCTGAAATTTATTTTGAGTATAGCGCCATCCAATAAGGCGAAAATAATCAATGAAGGAATAGAAAAGAGGCCTCCTAAAAACAAGTATAATATAAAACAATAGAATGGATTGTCCCAAGCATCGTTATAATTCCCACTGTAAATGTCCTTAAGGTACAAAACTATGGCAGCAACAACGCTTCCCAATAC
>CBFGNE010000466.1:0-4080 GCA_965649995.1 uncultured Mucilaginibacter sp. | reverse complement strand
ATACATTGCAATTGCCATTTGTTGCGCCAAAAGCATGGGGTAAGGACGATACGAAATACACCGATGCGCAGAAGAAAGTGCAGGAAAAATACGCAAATGGTTACATAGCGCTTAACTATAATACCCGCACGGGCGAGGACGGTTTTGCCTGGTACCGTGGCCCGTTTACGCCGGTAGTACCTGTAATTGTTAAAAATATAAAGCCCGAAATAAGCCGTGCCGGATACCTCACAAAAATTACCAGCGCCGATGAAGCTGTTATTTACGATGAAAAAACAGGGCTGTTCGATCAAAGTTACGCCGTGGCCTGGGAGCTTGGGCGTATGCTTACACTGGCCAACCGGCCGGCTGCTATTGCTATTTGGCAATGGAAAAAATTAGGCCTGCGCAAGCTCCAGGTACTTGGCCGCATAATAGCCGATAAGCAAAAGAAGCAACGCAAGCTGTTGGGTGCAAGCGCAACGCTGGAACTAAATACCTTTTTAGATAATCTTAACTGGCAACAAGTACGCGATGACCTGATGGACGACCAGGCCGGTAAATACATTTTTATGAATTACCTCGGCCGCAGCCTTGGCAAGCGCATTCTTGATGATACAAATAAGGACGAGGCACCTATCAATGTATTGGACCCAACCGGCTTGCAACAGCATCTAAACGAGATGCCCGGCATACTTGGCAAGGAAGAATTGCTTAGCGCCCTGCAAAATGGTATCGATCCGCACATACTGATAAGTGATAAAATGGAGGTCGCGTACCAAACCTACGGCTTAACCGACGAACAATAAAATTACCTAACCTTTATAACCACACCCATGATTAAGGATACAGGCATAACACAAATTAAAAGCATACTGCAGCACAAGGCCCCACAGGCTTTATTACAGGATGTAGCCGCTACTGACGCTGCTATTGATAACTGGCTGGCACGTTTGATCTTGCTCGGCGATGTACCGTTTCAGAATTTGATTGGCGATACACGGCTGCTGCCGCAAAATTCTATCCGCTTTTTTTACGTAGACCCAAGCTGGCTTTACGCCTTGGTAGACGGTGCTTTAAGCGTTGGCAACAATACCAGGCTGGAAGAGCAGTTTACCGCCGTAATGGCCGAAACCATTCGCGACCGTACATCAGTTACGGCTAACCGTATGCGCACAAAATTGTTAGGAATGCATGATACGCTATCTGCAGCCAACGAACCCAAACAGGATAATTTGGTAGCAGGGTTGTTGCTCCGGTCGGATGTTGTACGTGCATTTCCCGGCTTAAAAATCATCCCAACTTATGCGCCTGGCTTGAAAATTATCCCAACGCCGCTGCGTTACGAAACCCTGAACGATGATTTCATTATTGTTATTTTCCCGTCCGTGCCTGTATCGGTAAAAATTCAGCAACCGGCACAAGGGCTTCAGTTCGGCTTAATTAAAACTAACGAGGGCGGTTATCAAGCCAGGTTGCGCCATGTTAGCGGCCCAAAAACCGGCGAACAGGTAACCACAGCAAAAGGCGATGCAGTACTTGCAGACATCCCGGCAGACAAGCTTTTCCGCGGAGGTGGCAAACAGGTGGTTGATTTTGAAAACCTTTCATCGATCATCCAAAAAAGCCTGGAAAGCGCCGCGGCATACCCCACACCGGTGGTGCCGATAATTTCGCCGCAGTTTGCCATGCAGATAATTAACACGCCCGACGAGGTGGAATTTAATAACGTAGTAAAAAAACAAGATACTGGTTATGAGCAATAAATCGATATGGGCAGGGCCAAGGCTGTTAGTCCCTATTACTATAGATGCACTGGTGGTAACACGGATAGACAACGGGACAAAATTCTCCATCCAGTCGTTAGAGTTAAAACAAAAGTTTAATTCCTTTAAGCCGCTTAGCCCCGAATTATTTTTTATGGGAGAGCAGGATAAGGACCTGCCAGACCCGGGCATACACCTCAACTGGGCACTGCCCGATGGTATGACCAAGGGAAAAGTGAATGAGGATGGCAAGGTAGAGTACCCATACCTGCCCAACCGCTGGATGATAACCCGGTTTAGCGCCGATGTGGATGCCGATAACAAACCAACTGTAAAAAGGATGGCTTGGGTAGTTAAAAGCGACGAAGTAAGCGATAAGCCGATGCGGGAAAAAGGTAACCCGCAGTTTATTAAAAACAATAATGGGGTTGCCGAGATCCGCTACATAGGGCAATGGTACAACCTTGATAAATTTGAAGAGACCGGGCAAACCAGCGAACTGGTGTTAACTGCCGTAGGGAACTCCGACCCGCTGTTTACCGCTTACGTGGGAAATAATTCTTTCGTGTTCAGTTTTTTAGATGCTTATGGCAGCAGCGATGCGCATAGCCTTAGTTATATGGTATCGGGCTGGTATTCTAATAAAACTTATGATGTGCTTTACAACCAGCCGGTAAGGGGCAAGGCCTGGGAAACGCCGAAAGGCTGGATGGAAGCCATGAATAACCTGCAATGGAGCGTTGGCAGCCAAAAGGTGGAGAAAAACGAAGACCTGGAAAATGCAATAGAGGCGGGCCAAATATATTTGAAGGAGCAGGGTATAACGCCATCAACGAATATTGAAGGCAGGTACGCTGCTCAAACCCTTTGCCATGGCTTGCTTTTTGATGTTAAATGGCCCGGCATTACCCACGAACCGCCGAGCAACGTGCCCGACCCGGATTTTAAGGCCGATACACCTACCTACATCTCCGCAGCTAACGCGGCTACCGACTGCCTTGCCGCATTTATGCAGTGGCAGCTTAATTTTAATAAACCAATAACCATAGAGACGCATGATGACAGCGAAGTAGAAATAATGCTGGAGGCCTTTAGCCATAATATGCTGAACCAGGAAGGCGGTGTATTTGATACGCCTGAATTGCAAAACGCCATCCGCGAAGCTTGGTTTGGCAGGTTGCCGGGCGGCTTACAGTGGGTGGCGCAGGCCCCTCCAAAAAGCGGTGAATTGAAACCGGGCGATACAGGCAATAGCCTGGTGCAATTGCCCGATGCGCTGGCAGATGAACTGGCTGCCCTAAACACGCTGCAATATAGTCATGATGAGCAATACCGCGATCTTATCAGCCGCCAAAAACAATTGTATGCCGATTGGCTTAAATATAACATAGTTGTAAAAAGCATGCAAAAACCGGTGCCCGAAGCCGAACTGAAACGGGTGATGGAAAAGTCGCTGGACGATGTTTTGGCTATACAAAATACGTTGCCGGGCAAACAAACGGCTATCAATAGCGCTGTTGCAGCACTTAAAGTTAAATTCGATAAGAAATTTGAATTATCTGAGGAACCTGCTAATAATTTTTACCGCCCTACCGACCCTGTAGTGCTGATAAACAACGCCAAGCGTAGTTTTAAACGCGGGGAAGATATCATTTACAGCGAGTTCGACGACTTCTTGTTCACCCGGTTTAGCGGACAATTAATCAAAAGCATAGGCGTACGCCGCGGGCTTGCGCTTAACACCGTTACTGCACGCGATTTGTGCCCCCCGCTGCCTGCAAATATCGATGTACCTGTAGAAGTATCTGCACTGCTGGACGAAGCTTACCTGCTCGACCCGGGGTTTGCCCTGGCAATAGCTAAGGTTGTTACCAAAAACCTTGCGCCGCCGCCGGCATTTGTAGAAAATATAAAACGCCAGCAAACCCTTGTATGGAACGCTGGGCCAAATACCCCGATAGACCAGCGTACCCTGGTAGAACTTTCGGGCTTTAACATCGGCGATAAGTTGTTTCATATCCCGTCGAAAATTGGGGTATGGAAATGGGTACAGCCGTGGACGCCCCTTTACCTGGAATGGGAGGTTGGCTATATTGCCGAGCACGAACTGGATAAGTGGGAGTTTGACGGGCGCGATTTTAAATGGAAAGATGCGGACAACATCCCCCAGCCCGGGCCTGCCGATATGCTTTTTAAAGGCCGCTCCATCCTTACCCCTAAAGAAGCGGTGACCATGCGCGACCAATTGAAACGATTTATAAACGATTTTGACGGCAAAGTAAGGCCTGAATTTGCGCCGCTTAAGGATGTTTTAAATGGTGTTGGAAATTGGGAT
>CBFGNE010000465.1:0-4080 GCA_965649995.1 uncultured Mucilaginibacter sp. | reverse complement strand
GATGAAGCTGAGGACTAAGTACTTACTTTTTGTTGTAATACAGAACCTGCTTACGCTGGCGCTTAGCTTTTATATTTTTGATAAAGACAGGGTTTTCTTCATCGTATCCGAAGTGGTGGTTATCCTCTCGGTGGTGATTGCTATACAGCTTTACCTGCAATTAATAAACCCGATAAAGATGTTGCTGCAAGGGATACAAGCCATAAAAGACCAGGATTTTAATGTAAAATTCCTGCCAACGGGCAAGCACGAAGTTGATGAACTGATAAACGTTTATAACCACATGATAGACGAACTAAGAGACGAACGTACCCGGCAGGAGGAACAGCACTTTTTCCTGGAGAAGTTGATACATACTTCGCCAACCGGCATAGTGATATTAGACCATGATAACCGCATACACCAGCTAAACCCCAAAGCAGCCGAAATATTAAACATTACAGAAAAAGAGATAACCGGCCAGGAAATAAATAAGGTAAAAAACCCGCTGCTGGAACAGGCTGCGGCCCTAAAGGCAGGCGAAACCGTTACCGTAAAGCCCGACGGTATTAACACCTACAAGCTGCAAAAATCTTATTTTATCGACAGGGGCTTCCAGCGCGGGTTTTTGATGATAGAGGAACTCACCGCCGAGATTTTGGCTGCCGAAAAGAACGCTTATGGTAAGGTGATACGCATGATGGCGCATGAGGTAAATAACACTATTGGCCCTGTAAACTCTATATTGCAATCTGCCTTGCATACCGATAGCCTTTGGCAAACCCAAACCGATAATCAGTTAAACAATGCTTTGCATGTAGCATTCCACCGCAACCAAAACCTTAACCTTTTTATGCGCAACTTTGCCGATTTGGTAAAGCTGCCCCCCGCCAACAAAAAACAAACCGACATGAATTTATTGGTGAAAGCTGTGATAGAGCTGATGCAGATAAAAGCGCAGAGTAAGAATGTGGCTTTACGGTTTGCGCCGGCCGATAAGCCATTTATCATCAATGCCGATGTGGAGCAACTGGAGCAGGCGCTGATCAATATCGTAAAAAACGCTATTGAGGCTATTGATGGCGGCGGCGAGGTAGTATTCAGCATCAACCCTAAAACGCATCAATTAATTATTGCCGATAACGGCAAAGGCATAAGCGATGAAGAGAGCGCCCAGCTTTTTTCGCCCTTTTTCAGCACAAAAAAAGACGGGCAGGGGATAGGCCTAACGCTTGTGCGCGAGATCATGCTGAACCATGGCTACGATTTTTCCTTAAAAACGATAGCGCCAAACCAAACCCTGTTTACTATCAATTTTAGTTGATACAACTTTCGGATCCCCTTTCATCGATATGTTTATTGTGTTTAAGTTGCGGTTATTCACCTATTTAGGAGGTTTTTGCCAATGTTTTTTCTTTGCAAATTCATAGGCTTGTAGTATGCGTATGGTAATAAGTTCGTTACAATTAAATTATTAGTTGATTTTTCTAATAACGTATTGATTTTTAACTAAAACTACGTAAATTCAGGATTCCAATATTTACTTAATTTAAATGACCAGAACCTTATACAAAAGCGCAATGGGTTGTTTGGCTGTCCTGATGGGTAGTTTAAACAGTTTCGGGCAAAATGCCATTACCGATACCTCCGCCAGGCAAGCTAAAATTGACAATATAGTTGCTAATTATTACAACACTATAGGCGAGCAATCGCGGCTGTTTAATGGCCCGGAGTATAATTTTTACTCTAAAATAATAAAAAACAGCGCATATTTTGCCGAGTCGTCCGATTTTGTTACCGGCACTGTGGAGTACGACGGCTTTAGCTATAAGAATTTGCAGTTGTTGTACGATTTATATAAAGATGCCGTGGTAATGCAGTTGCCAAGCAAAATTGCCAGCATCCAGTTGATTAGCGAACGGGTGCAAAGTTTTGATGTATTAGGGCACCACTTTGTACGGATAGAACCGGCATTGCTGGTAAACGCACAAAACCTAACCCCGGGTTTTTATGATGAGATGTACACCGGTAAAACAGGCTTTATCATTAAGCGGGAAAAAGTTATCCAAAACAACACCTCGGCCGCATTGGATACCTATTTTACCGATGAGCAAAAAAAGATGTACGTGCATATTAACGGGGCATATAAGCTATTCACAAATAAGAACTCGTTATTGAATGTTTTGGGAGATAAAAAAGATGAACTGAAAAAATACATAAAAGACAGCCATATTAATTTTAGGGAAGAAAAGGAAGAGGCATTTGTGAAGGTGATAACCTATTATGACCAAATAACTAAATCGATATGAGAAAAATTTACTTGTTTGGCTTCTGGCTTCTTTTTATTACACAAATAGCTTTTGCCCAGCAGCCGGGTACTAAAATTATAAGCGTAAACTTTCAACAGGCTACTATAGAAACGGTAGCAACCGATATCGAAAGCAAAACCGGCATGCGCTTTTATTATGATGCCGCCCAGTTTGATAGCCTGCGCGTTACCCTGCAGGCAAGCGATAAAACAGTGCCGGCCATATTGGAACTTGCCTTTAAAGGCACCGATTTCCATTATGCTATTGATGGCCAGCAAGTATTTTTAACAAAAGCTAAAACGCTGCAAACGGCGTTGGCTCCCGGCTTTTTTGGCATCACGCCAAACCCCAGCATTGCAGCGCCGGTAACGGCCAGCCCTGCCGCAGCAGCCTTTGCAGACGACCGTGATAAAATTATCCCCGAAGCAACTACCGAGAATAAGCTTTACGAAATTGGCGTAAAAACCAACAACCTACAACCGGGAAGGGCAACCTTGTCGGGCTACATCCGCGATATTAAATCTGGCGAAGCGGTTACCGGCGCCAGCATTTATATTACCGAGCAAAAAACAGGCGTAGCTACCGACCAATATGGCTATTTTACCATCAGCTTGCCGCGCGGCAGGCATTTGCTTAGCATTAGGGGCATAGGCATGCGCGACACCCGCCGCCAAATAATGCTTTATTCCGACGGGAAGATCATCATCGAAATGATGGAACAGGTAACCAGCCTGAAAGAGGTGAAAATATCTGCCGATAAGGTTGCCAATGTGCGTGCAGTAGAGCTTGGCGTTACCCGGCTGGATATTAAAAGCATTAAACAGGTGCCAACCGTATTTGGCGAGGCCGATATTTTGCGTGTGGTTTTAACCCTGCCCGGTGTGCAAAGCGTAGGCGAGGCGTCTACTGGTTTTAATGTACGCGGCGGCTCGGCCGATCAGAATTTGATATTGCTAAATGATGCCACCATCTATAATCCTTCGCACTTTTTTGGCTTTTTCTCGGCTTTTAACCCCGATATTGTAAAAGGCGTAGAGCTGTATAAAAGCAGCATCCCCGAGAAATTTGGCGGGAGGCTATCCTCTATATTGGATGTTACCGATAGGGAAGGCAACAAAAAGAAATTTGCCGGCACTGCAGGTATTGGCTTAATAACCAGTAGGTTTAATATAGAAGGGCCGATCATCAAGGATAAAACATCCTTTATTTTTGGCGGCCGTGCCACTTATTCCGACTGGCTGCTTAAGCTTTTGCCCGATGCTTATAAAAACAGCCAGGCATCATTTTACGATTTTAACCTGGATATAAGCCATCAAATAAACGAGAAGAACAATATTTATATCAGCAGCTACATCAGCCGCGATAAATTTAAACTGAATAGCGATACCGCATACAGCTACAGCAATCGCAACTTTAACATCAAGTGGAAGCATAATTTTAATAACAAGATGTTTGGCTTGTTTACCGCAGGCAGCGATAGGTACCAGTACGATATTGCCAGTTTTGGTAACCCGGTAAATGCTTATAAACTTAAGTTCGATATCAACCAAAGCAACTTTAAATCAGATTTTACCTACTATTTAAATACCAACAACACCATTACTTTTGGTTTAAACAGCATTTATTACAAAATACACCCGGGCACCTACGGGCCAAACGCCTCAACCTCACTGGCCACGCCCGATATGGTACCTACGCAGCAGGCCTTAGAGAGTGCCCTATATCTTGGCGATAAATACGATGTAACGCCAGACCTTTCGGTGAGCTTTGGTGTGCGGTACTCTATTTACAA
>CBFGNE010000464.1:0-4088 GCA_965649995.1 uncultured Mucilaginibacter sp. | reverse complement strand
TTAGTAATTCAATACATTAAATATCTTGGCACCGTATGATCCGTTCAGGAAAAACGAAAAATCAAGCGACTTGTAGGAGAAGGTATTGGTGATACCATAGGTAAAAGTAGGGTTACCGCTGCCCAGCGCAGTTTGGTCGGCCTCATCTATTTTACCATCGTTATTTAAATCCTCGTACTGTATATCGCCAAGGAAAGTACCTGCTGCCGTATTGGCTATAGGGCGGCCAAACTGAATTGGTGCGCTGCGCAATTGCTCGTCGGTTTTAAAGATGCCTTTAACCTTGTAGCCGTAGAACTCGCCAATAGGCCCGCCCGCAACGGTGTGCGTAACCGGAAGGCTCAGGAAGCTGACGCCAACACTCCTGTTGATGAACGGGATGCCGTTGGCCAAAGATTCGACCCTGTTCTTGTATTTGGAGAAAATAACGGTGGTATTCCATTTAAAATCCTTCCCAGCTAAATTGCGGGAATTGATGGTTATATCGAAACCACGGTTGGTTACTTTACCGCCGTTTACATAGGCGGGCGAAATGACACCCGTGCCCGAATACTCCGCCGGTTGGCCTAACAGGAATGCAGGCAAGGCTGGCTGGAACAAGAAGCCTTTGGATGTTTTAATATAATAGTCAAAGCTACCGTCAATCCGGCCAAACAATGTAAAGTCAACGCCCACGTCGCTCTGCACGGCGCGCTCGAAGGTTAAGTTGTTATTAGGTACTTTGTCTACCGCAAAGCCGGTACCCAAACCGGTTGTTACCGCAGTAAGTGCCGAGCCGTACAAGTAATTGGGCACGTTTTGGTTGGCAATTTCGCCATACCCAACGCGTATCTTAACATTGTCGGCAAATTTTTTAATGCTTGCTAAAAAAGGCTCTTCAGAAAGGCGCCATGATACTGCCGCAGCCGGGAAGTAGCCAACCTGCTGGCCCAGCGCAAACTTAGAGGTCCTGTCGCGGCGGATAGTAGCCGTTATGCTGTACTTGTTATTGTAGGTGTACACGCCGCGCGCAAATACCGACTCGAGCGATGCACTGCCTGCATATTCTCCGTTGGTTGCTGTTTTGGCGTCGCCCAGGTTAAGCGTTGTTAAATCATTACTTAAAAAGTTTTGAACGCCTGCATCAATGCCGCCCCAGGTAGATTCATTTACTTCATAACCTAATAAGCCGGTAACCACATGCCTGGTGCCGAAGGTATGGTTATAATTTAAGTATTCTTTCCATGCCCAGTAAACGGAATTGGCGTTATACACATTCAGTTTCGCTGTTGGGTTAACAAACAGGGGTCCATACCTGTACGAAGGCTGGAAAACCTTGTTGTTTGACCAGTTAAAGTCTCCGTTTATCTCAGACCGTAAAGAAATATCCCTGTAAAAACGGGTATCGGCATACAAACTGCCATTAAAATTGCTGCGTAGTAAATGGTTGTAAATATCCAGCGCACGTGCTACGGGATTTATTTGGCCGCCTTGCTGGTTTGCCTCTGGCAATGGGCCGGCAAATGAGCCATCGGCATTACGTACTGCCTGGTCGGGCGCGCTTAACAATGCGCCGTAAATAACACCGTTGTTATCGCCGATCGAGGTATTTTGGTTAGAACGGTTGCCTTGTATCGCAGCGCCTATTTTAAACCAATCTTTTACCTGCCCGTTAACATTTGCACGGAAGTTGTAACGGTTGAAGTCGTTGCCAAGAATGGTACCTGTTTGCTTCAAATACCCGCCTGATATATAGTAATCTACGCCTTCCTTGCCGCCGGATACGGATACCTGGTGGCTTTGCATTGGCGCTGTGCGGAATATCTCGTCCTGCCAGTTGGTACCGGTGCTTAATAGGCCCGGGTTGGCAAATTCGCCTCTTCTCTGCGTGCCCTGCGCATCAGCAAGCGCGTTTTGCAATACCGCATATTGCTGCAGGTTCATCATATTTAAAAACTTGCCCTGCTCCTGGAAACCGGCGTAGCCATCGTAGGCTACCCTTGCGCTGCCGTTTTTGCCGCGTTTGGTAGTGATGATAATAACCCCGTTAGATGCCCTGTTACCATAAATCGCACTCGCCGATGCATCTTTTAAAATGTCTATAGATTCGATATCGTTAGGGTTTAACAATGCTAAAGGGCTTACTGCTGATTGGTCGTTGTTAACAGAATTGAGCTGCGGCGACCTTCCGCTTGTTGAGAGGTTACGGGCATCGCCGGATATGGCAACACCGTCAATAACGTACAGGGGCTCGTTGGTTCCGCTAAGTGATGTTACCCCGCGTACATGCACGGATGTTGAACTGCCCGGCGCGCCTGTATTTTGGGTGATGGTTAAACCCGCTGCTTTACCTTGTAATAACTGATCGATACTTGGTTGCGGGATATTGGCAATATCTGCCGCCCTTACTGATGAAATGGCACCGTTTACATCCTGCCGCCTTTGGCTGCCATAACCAATTGCCACAACGTTTACATCCGTAAGCAATGTGGTTGATGATTTAAGGGTTACATTGATCTGTGCCCGGGTGCCTATAGCTACCTCCTGCGTTGCCATCCCGATGAACGAGAAGACAAGCACTTTTGCCGCAGCGGGCACAGAGATGCTGTAATTACCGTTAATATCTGTAATGGTGTTTATCTTAACATCTTTAACAGATACGTTTACACCCGGCAGGGTAATGCCCTTTTCGTCTGATACTGTCCCTTTGACCACAGTGCCTCCGTTTTGCGCCATGCTCCGGGCGCAGATAAAAAAGGAGGCAAACAGCAGCGCTATTCGTAGAAATTTCCTCATAATGAATTGTTAATTGTTATTGGTTTATTTTGATTAATTGGTTTGCACGCATATTAAAAAACATAGCGGGTTAAGCACATTGCCGCCGCCGGGTAACACAGGCCAGCAAAAAATCACAGGTGGCCTGGCATGATAAAAATTTAAAAAAGTGGTACGCTCGGTTTATAAAATACCGGTTAGGATAATTGGTGCTAACGGTATTGTTCTGCTGGGGATGAAATTATAGGGTATTACGAAGCCCGTTGTGGATAAATAGGGTCACAAATGTCAACCCGATATAAATAGCTGATAATAAACTAATTAATATTTATGAGCGGGGATTTTTGAGGCAGATAGTTACAAATGTGTACCCGAGAGGCCTACATAACACGCCATAAACGCTTAGATAATTACACGGCCAAAGCGGTAAACGTGGTGATTGAAGGTGAGATTTCTACAACCAAGCCTATATCAGGGCAAGGCCTATCGGAATGTGCATTATCGAAACTGGAAGCGATGGGGTGTCTTCTACTATTCGGTAAAGTTTTCTGCATACCTTGAGGGGATACTATTAAATTCGGCCTTAAAAGTCCTCACAAAATATTTCTGGCTCTTGAAACCTACTTTATGGCAAATTTGGGAGATGGTGAGGTGCCCGGTTTCCAACAGTTGCGCTGCCCTTTTCAGGCGCATCTGGCGTACCAGTTCGTTGGGCGTTTTGCCGGTCATCTGCAATATCTTTTTATAAAGCGTATAGCGGCTCACAAACATCTCGTTGCTAAGCTCCTCTACCGAAAAATTAGGGTTAGCGATATTATTATCAATCAATATCAGCACTTTTTTGATGAATAACTCATCAGGCGATTCTACCTGCATCTCTGTTGGGCTGGCATCTACCTGTTTTTGATACGTTTTACGCATGTATTCCTGCTGGCTAAGGATATTCCTTATTTTGGATACCAGTATCTCGAAATTGAAGGGCTTGGTCATGTAATCGCTCGCACCTGTCTCAAGGCCTTTTAGCTGCTGCTCTTCTCCGGCTATTGCTGTCAGTAAAATAACCGGTATGTGCGAGGTACGTTTATCGCCCTTTATTTTGAGGCATAGGTCAATACCGTTCATCTCGGGCATGGTTATATCGCTTACCACCAGGTTGGGGTGTTGCGCAAGGGCCTTTTGCCAGCCCTTTTTACCATTATCAGCCTCCAGGATATCAAAAAAATCTTTGAGGTTGTCTTTGAGGTAAAAGCGGAAGTCGTCATTATCCTCTACCAGCAAAACAGTAGGTTTTTTGGTATCGCGGTTATCTTTAGTCCGCTTATCTTTTTTCTCTG
>CBFGNE010000463.1:0-4096 GCA_965649995.1 uncultured Mucilaginibacter sp. | reverse complement strand
CGATAAACTGGAAACCAATACGCAATATTTCCGCGAGAAAATGACGGCCGCTGGATTCGATATAAAACCCGGCGTACACCCTATAGTACCCGTAATGCTGTACGATGCCAAGCTTGCACAGGAGTTTGCCGCCAAAATGCTGGGAGAAGGCATTTATGTAATAGGTTTTTACTATCCCGTAGTGCCACAAGGTAAGGCACGCATCCGCGTACAGATCTCGGCCGCGCACGATAGGGAACATTTAGATAAAGCTATTGCTGCCTTTACCAAGGTAGGTAAGGAATTAGCGGTGATAAAATAATACACATTATATTTGTAGTTACAAAAATTGAATAAGCTATAGCTAATGCAATCAAAAATAGATCAATATACCGACGAGATAAAAGCATTCACGGCTGCTAAAGCTGAAGAACTGGAAGCATTCCGTATAAAATTTTTAGGTACAAAGGGTATCATTAAAGACCTTTTTGAACAATTCAAAACAGTTAGTGCCGATGAGAAACGCACCTTTGGTAAAGTGCTTAACCAGTTTAAGCAGCTTACCGAAGCGCGCTACGAGGAAATAAAAGAATCTCTCGGCTCGGCAACGGTAGATACAAAATCAGATATCGACCTTACGTTGCCGGGTGATGGTTTGGAAATTGGTTCGCGCCACCCGCTTTCATTGGTACGTAACGAGATCATCGATATATTTAAACGCCTTGGCTTTGTGGTTGCCGAAGGCCCTGAAATAGAAGACGACTGGCATAACTTCTCGGCACTGAACTTTCCGGAAGAACATCCGGCACGCGATATGCAGGATACCTTTTTTATCCGCAAAGGCGATAAGGAGCAGGGCGATATTGCCTTACGTACGCATACCTCATCGGTACAGGTGCGGATGATGGAGAACGGCAAGCCGCCGTTCCGTGCTATTATGCCCGGCCGTGTTTACCGTAATGAGGCTATCTCGGCACGTGCGCATTGCTTTTTTCACCAGGTGGAAGGTTTGTATGTAGATGAGAATGTTTCTTTCTCCGACCTGAAACAAACACTTTACCATTTTGTGCAGGAGCTTTACGGCGAGGGGACAAAAGTGCGCTTCCGCCCGTCGTACTTCCCTTTTACCGAGCCATCGGCAGAGATGGACATCTCTTGTACCATTTGTAAAGGGTCTGGCTGTAATATGTGCAAGTACAGCGGATGGGTAGAGATATTGGGCTGCGGTATGGTTGACCCGAACGTTTTGGAAAATTGCGGTATCGACAGTAAAAAATACACAGGCTTTGCTTTTGGTATGGGTATGGAAAGAATTGCCAACCTAAAATATGTGATACGCGATCTGCGTTTATTCTCTGAGAACGACGTCCGTTTCTTAAAACAGTTTCAATCAGAAATTATATGAGGAATGCGCTTACCATCGTTTTTGCCGCTTTAGTTTTTTTATCGTGCGGTAAAACGGAGGGTGTAATTCCAAGTGTACCTGTAAATTTCCATGCCTCTAAAACCGACCCGCGGATGGCCGCATTAAACAGTGCAGGCGGCTCGGTTGTGATATCCGGCTATGGCGTGGCGGGGCTATTGCTTTACCGCCAGGCTGATGGCACCTATTCGTGCTACGACAGATGCAGCAGCTATCAGCCCGAAAAACTGTGCGCTGTAACACCCGATGCAAGCGGCTTTACAGCTACCGACCCATGCAGCGGTGCAAAGTTCTCGCTGTCAGATGGTACGCCTGTGAAGGCCCCTGCCGTAAAATCACTGCGGAGCTATACCGTAAATGTGAGTAATTTTGAGATATTTGTGTCAAACTGATACATGGAGGCCGATAAAATTAAAGATAGTATTAAGCGGGCAGCGCAGGATCTGTTCCGCAAATTCGGTTACCATAAAACAAGCGTAAACGAAATAGCTAAGCGCGCCAAGATAGCGAAGGCTACCATTTACAAATATTTTGAGAGTAAAGAGGCCATTTTGCACGTACTGCTGATGGACTATATTAAGCTGAGTGTTGACGAACTGATCAATACCAACGTACCCGAACTGGATGAAGAGGCGCATCTTAATAACCTCATCATGAAAACCTGCCGCCTATCTTACACCGTTTGCAACGAATTTATCGGCTGGGATTTTATCCGCGAAAGCACCAACTCACAGGATTTTTTAAAGAACCTCAGCAACGAACTTGAAGAACTGCTGGTGCAATCTTTCACACAGTTACAAGGCATCCGTAAGCACGAAACCTACCAGCAGCGCCTGCGTTTTTTAATCAAATGCAGCAAAAGCATTGTTTTCAGTTTTGCATTTACTTCGGTAAGCGATGCAGATGTGCGTAAGAATTTTGTTTCCTTCCAAAAAGAAATACTGCCTTACTTGGTAAAGGCGGCGATCCTCGTATAATTTTTTTAGGTTTTTATTTGGAATGCTGATTTTAATATATTTACTTTGTTATTCAAAGTACTTTATAAAACTCATTTCAGCGCTTAAGAATTACAAGCGCTCATTTTTCACAATAACACTTTGAATTGCAAAGAACTTTTAAATAAAAAACATGATAGAACAATTCGAACAACCTAACAAATGGTACCAGGGTTCCATACTGGTGAAGATGACAGTAATTACCTTAATTATCCTGGCTTTGCTTATTCCATCTTCGTGGATACAGAACCTGATTGACGAGCGCCAGGAGAACCAGGCAGCGATGATAAGTAAAGTTTCCAACCAATGGTCGGGCAGCCAATTGGTACAAGGGCCGGTGCTGGTTTTACCATATAAAAAGCAGGTGGCAATTCCATCTGCACCGAATGCGCCTGCTGGAACCAAAGAGATTGTAGATAATATTTACGTCTTGCCACAAGGCCTTCACTTCAAAACATCGCTTAAAACCGAACCCTACGAAAAGGGTGTTTTCAGGGTAACAGTTTACACTGCGCAAATTGGGGTGGCAGGTACTTTTAGTCAGCCTGACCTGGTTAAACTTGGGATAGACCCTGCGCAGGTGATGTTTGATAAGGCCCGGCTGGTGTTCAGCATTTCGGACCTTAAAGGGTTGAAAACAAATCCGGTTGTAAAGGTACAAGGGCAAAACTATACACCTGAACCCGTAACAGGAGATGCAGATTTTTTTGAAAAATCATTGCAGGTAAGTTTTCCATTATCACCTGCGGGGAACTGTGAATTCAGTTACATGCTCGACTTAAAAGGCAGTAACGAGATTAGCTTTTTGCACATAGGCAAAACTACTGAAGTTGAGCTAAGCAACGACTGGAAAACTCCGAAGTACACAGGCCGTTACCTGCCGGATGAGCGCGATTCGCTTGGCAACGGCACGCATGCCAAATGGCGTATGCTGTACTATAACCGGCCGTTTCCACAGCAGTGGGTAAGTAACATAAATGTACTCAATAACCAAAAGTCTGTATCCGAAGCCACTTTTGGCGTACAGTTGCAAACCCCTATTGATGATTACCGCAAGGTAATGAGGACTAACAAGTATTCTACGCTTATTATACTGCTCACCTTTGTTTCCTTGTTTTTAACGGAGCTTATCCGCAAGCAAAACATCCACCTTTTCAACTATACGCTGATCGGTGCTGCCATGATTGTATTTTACATTCTGTTGCTGTCCTTTTCCGAGCAAATTGGTTTTAATTATGCATACCTGCTGTCATCAACGGCAACCATAGCTCTGATCTCGTCGTTCACGGCATCGCTGTTGGAGAATAAAAAAGCGGCGCTACTTTTTGCTATTATCCTCAGCATATTCTATGGTTTTATCTTCATTATTATACAGTTGGAAGAATATTCGTTGCTGGTAGGCGCAGTAGCATTGTTCTTCATTGTGGCGGCGCTGATGTATTTCTCGCGCAAAATAAATTGGGATAACCACTAACATTTCACCTAAACCCGTTCACTTCATATTTCCGTCGCATGTTACCCGCATGCGGCGGATTTTAAACCGAATCAACCATGCATACAAGCAATTACTGGATTGGGCATTTCAAGGCAAATGCCCAGGAAAAACGCATCGACTGGAATCTATTTCCCTCGCTAACGGCTGAAGAAATAAAAATTATACTGCCATCGCTACAGGCCTGGCAATTGGGCGAGACTTCGG
>CBFGNE010000462.1:0-4098 GCA_965649995.1 uncultured Mucilaginibacter sp. | reverse complement strand
TAAGTACATGTAATCAGTTATCAGCAATTCCGGTAATTGGGCGTTGGGGTTTCCTTGTATGATAGCTTTTATTTGGCTACGCAAAGCCGGTTTTTTTATCGATAGTTTTTTTGACTCAAATTTCGATTTATCTACCATGAACAAACGCGTGCTCATGCCGGCGAGTTCAAAAGCATATGGTGATAGCTTGCTGATAATTCGTTGTCCGATAAGCATTTCCTGAGGATGTGGTGGACCGGGGAGCGGTGAAACGATCAGGCAGTGTTTATCTTCTAAAATATCTACTGCTTCGCTTACCCAGGTTTTACTGCCACCGCCCAAGAAAATGTCTGAATCTAAATGGAAAACATAATTGTTGGCAGCCATATATAAACCAAAGAAATAGGCATAAAATGGGCCTCCTCTAAAATCCTTATCCGGCATATAATTCTTACCAAAAAAGTATTGGGCAACCTGGCTTTTAAGGATGCTACGATAATCCACCGGGATAATTTTTACCGCATAATACTTACTTATGCTTTCTAAAAAAACATCTAATAAGTCTTTGTTCTCGTTCCAGTTTAGGGCAAAACGGCCTTTGCTTGGTTTGGTATCAACAATCAAAATTATTTCATCTACCTGGTTTGATAAGGCGTTTAGCTGGTGAGGGAGAATTTCCTTTGCATGCAGGTAATCGCCGGGGGCTAAATTTATTTGCAGGCTTACTTTTTTATTTAAGGGCATTGGCCACCAGCTTTAATAATTTGATCGATTCTTTTTCCCAATTGTAAACGCGCGACGCTTCTATCGCCCTTGTTGCAGCAGCTGTAAGAGCTGGTTTGTCACTCAGCCATGTGTTTAAAACAATAATATCCGCATTTGTTGGGTGTTGCGGTATCAGTATTCCGGGATGGTGTTTTTCAAAACCCTCTGTTTGCCCTGCAGTTCGCGTAGCTATTACTGGGAGGCCAGCTTGCAGATATTGGAAAAATTTATTCGTTATGGTATAATCGCGGCTTAAGGGTTGGGCAGCTTCCAATGCCAGGCCAATATCAAACCCGGCTATTTTTGCCATCAACTCATTTTCGGGTACCAAAGGATGGAAAAAAACCTGGTGCGGCGGAGCCACCATATTACCGATAAGTGTTTTATACGCTTGCGCTACAGCTCCCAAAAAATGTAATTGCAGTGGTGTTTTAATACCGGGAAGCAATTTTATAAATTGTTCTAACCCGCGGCCTGGGCCAATGGTTTGTGAGAACCAAAATAGTTTGACCGGGGCGGTAAAAGCCTTTGCAATATTTGGCAATGCCAGGGTCGGAAAAACATTATAAATCACCGAGGGTTTAATGCCGCCATATTTTTGCCAAAGGGCATTTGCCAGAGCGCCCGACGTGGTGGTGGTGTACGCTCCGTGATTTAGCGCTGTTTTCTCGGCTTCCTTCAAAAGTTTTATTGGCCGCTCCATTTGCGCATCAGGTAATAGGTCTTCAGAATACCAGTCCTCCAGGTCGAAAGCTACTTTGTACCCTTGTTTTATCAACTCGGCGCCGACGCAAGTAGCCAGTTCCTGATGGCAGATATAAAGGTTCGCTTTTAAACCCCTGCTTATTTTTAGGTACCGTTGGTAAGCATACCCAAGAGCCAATGGCGTTTGTAGCTGGAAGTATTTAACCGCCAGTTTAGCCGTTCTGTTTATTGCCTTATTAAAGTAGGATTGGAAATTCCCAACCGAATTATCCGCGATGATATGCAGGTTTACCCCGCTATCTTGTATCGCCAGTTTATCCTCTTCTAAAAGTTCGGTGGAGTAAACGGAGGTTAACACGTGAACACTATAACCATTTTGCGCAAGGGTAACCGCTTCCTTTAAAACTCGCGGGTTTCGGCAAAGGTGAGATTGGGTGATAAGACAAATGACGGATTTGGAAGCGTTCAAATAAGATGCAGGGGAAAAATGTTATTTAAAAATCGCTGCCTTTAATTTTTGTAATGATGCCGGAATACTATGTTCCTCGAGCGCTTTTTTACGGGCCTTTAACCGCATGGTGTCGCGCTTTTTCTTGTCGTTAAGTAACATACGAGCCTTGTGGATAAGTTCGTCTACAGTTTTATAAGTACAAACTTCATTGTCGAGATCATATAACAAGTTTAAACCTTTGCAATATTCTGTAAGGTAGCATGCCCCCAACATTGGCGCTTCTATATCGCGCAGGCGCGAATAAATCAGCGGCTGAGTGTTCAGGGCTTTAAATGTTGGTACCCTGTTTATGCCAAGCGTTATACTGCTGCCTTGGGTAATGGCCACATACGCTTCAAAATCGGGCTTAGGTAATATGTGTGTATCATCAACCAGAAACCTTTGCGGTTTTTGAACAGCGTGTAGGTTTTTGATAGCATAACTTTTAATGCCATGCTGTTTTATAAAATTTAACTGGTTGACGATTTTTTGCTTAATCGAGTTTTGAGCTGGCGCTGAAACAATTGTTTCTGGAATCCAGCCTGCGCCGCGTACCGATATATTTAAACCTTTGTTGATGGCCTGGCCAAGAAGATTTTCGCGTAAAATATCTTTCGTCCCGATAAAAGATATCTCCGGCCCAACTTCGGGTGCCAGCGCATTGCGGTACTTTTCATCTACCCACATTGGCATAGGTAAGTTGATAAAGTTTACCCCCTCTTGCTTATACATTTCCAGTGCTTCATGCTCGGGCACCCATACCAAATCGAAGGCCTTAAATTCTTTAGGTACTTTTGTAAATTGCCTAACGTTGTCGCAATAAAAGTTTATGCAAGGTATGCCTAAGCGTTTTATCTCGGCAATAGCAGGCATATTTATTTGTTGGGGGTATAGATAGCACAAAAATATATCGATGTACTGAAGGTTGGCTTTAACATATTTTAAGGTTATGTCCCACGTTTGGCTGTTCCAGTCCTTTAATTCAGCCGAGCCGTTTTGATGTACTAATCCGGCTGCCCAATCCGCGCCGGGTACTTCACACCATTGCATACCAGTTTCCGCTATGCCGTTTTTTACATAATATTGCCAAAACCGGTATGCCGGAATGTCGTGAGGCTTATTGCTCGTATCTTGTAAAAAAGAGAGGAGTATTTTCAAGTAAACGTTGGTTTTAGCGGAAAGCTAAACGGATAAAGGCAATGACTATCATCGCATACTGTTCATGATTTTTTTTATTTGTTTTACAGTTTTCCAATGAAATGCCTTTAGCAAAAGCCCGCTCCAGCCACCGGTTACATACGGGATATCGGCGCCATTAAGCTCGTTGACCCGTTGTTCTGCTAAAGCGACTAATTGTGGATACTGCGGATACAGTGTGTAAATTAGCTGCTGCCACGTATTGGCGCAAGATAATTTTGCCGCACTGTCTGCTCTTATTTTAAGAAGGTTTCCGGTGGCTTGATCAACAGACCGGAAAGCCGAATTTGCTGATATGAAAGATTTGGTATCAGAAAGGCTTCCGGGGATGCCCGACCTGTAATACAATACAGCATCTGCCTCAAATAAAACTTCATTACAATTTAAAATCACCCTCGTGAAAAAATCAAGGTCGTTTATCAGGCTTAAAGTTTCGTCCCACAAGCCCGATTTTTCAAGTATCTCTCGGGGGATTAACCACAATGCACATTGCATCATGGAACTTCCTCGCCTCCAGGACCGTACAAGCCATTCATCGCCCGGTAAGTTGCGCCACACATCTTCTTTGCTCAGTTTAAATGTGGCAAGGTCATCATTATAAAACCTGCCCCAGGATGCCGAAACTATAGCATCCCGGCGTTTGCCAAGGCGGGCAACCTGTAGTTCAATAAACCTTGGTGAGATAATATCGTCGGCATCCATAAATTTTATCAATGCGCCTTTTGATGACTGAAAAGCTACGTTGGCCGCCGAGCATTGGCCTTGGTTTGGTTGGTGGATCAGTGTAAGGCGGCTGTCGGTTATTTTAGCTAATTTCTCGGCAGTACCGTCTGTCGACCCGTCATTTACAATAATTAATTCCAAATGCCGATACGTTTGCAGTAAAATTGAATTAGCAGCTTCAACAATATATTTCTCCGCATTGTAGGCGGGCATACATACCGAAACAAGGGGCTCGCTAT
>CBFGNE010000461.1:0-4102 GCA_965649995.1 uncultured Mucilaginibacter sp. | reverse complement strand
CTTTCCTGCTCAATAGCGAGTTGGCGCTTAACTTTTTTAATCCCCAGGTGCCTGATATAAAACAAGCCCCCTACCATAACAGCTACATAAGCAAAATAAGCGTACCAGGTCATCCAGAAAGGGGCACGTATAACAATACGCACTTGCGCAGGTTTGTTGCTCCAAACGCCATTGTTATTGGCTGCCTTAACCATAAAGGTATATTCGCCGGGGTTTAAGTTAGTAAAATAAGCAGTAGTGCTTTGCCCAACATAGTTCCAGTCTGCATTAAAGCCCACAAGTTTGTAGGCATAACTATTTTGTTGTGGAATTGTGAAATTTATGGCGTTGTAACTCAAGGAGAAATCTTGCTTGTAATGAAGCTTGATTACTTCTGCAACTGAAACATCGCTGTTTATAGGCGCATCCTTACCGGCAATAACTTCCTTGTTATCAGCGTGTAGCCCTGTCAAAAACACAGGGGGCGGGTTTTTATTAAATTTTACATCTTTTAATGGATTTATGTAATTTAAGCCTTCTCCGCCACCAAAAAAAAGAGAACCGTCGGAATACTTTAACCCTGCACCATCAGAAAAAGCTGCATTCTGCAACCCGTTAAACTTTGAATAATTGGTGAATGTTTTTTGCATGCTGCTAAAACTGGTTATGCCCTTGTTTGTGCTCACCCATATATTTCCCCGGTTATCTTCTAATATTTTATGAATAACACCGTTTGAAAGCCCGTCGCGTTGTGAATATGAATGTATTTTATTTGTAGCTTTTTCATAACAAAATAAACCATCGCCGCTGGTTCCTATCCACATATTGCCAAGATGGTCTTCCAATAGGCTAAAAACCCGGTCAATTGCCATACCTGTATTGGCAAAGTTCAGCAACTTGAACTTTTGAGTTTTCTGATTTAAAATAGCGACCCCTGTCCCTACAGATCCAATCCACAAATTCCCTTCCCGATCCTCTTCAATTGCCCTGATGTATCCATTTAATGGCAGGCTTCTTTGATCTAAAGAACCAAAGGTGCTTTCGTACTTTTGAAATGTTTTTGTTTTAGGGTTGTATTTATTTAACCCTTTACCATTGGTGCCAATCCACATATTGCCCCCGGCATCTTGTTTTAGGCAAAATATTTCATTACTGTTAATGCCAGCAATGCCATTGCCGGCCTTTAGCTGTTTATAATCGCCTGTTCGGGTATTGTAAATAAAAAGGCCGTTTTGAAAAGTGCCCATCCAGAGCTGTTCCTGGGCATCAAGGGCCATGCACAAAATTGGCAAGCCCGCCGAGTTTATTTTTTCTTTTGGCTTTACTTCCAAATGGGTAAATAACCTTGTTTTCATATCAAAAAGGTTAAGCCCGCCGCCATCTGTCCCCACGTATATATCGCCCTTGCTATTTTCTATAAGAGAGGTTACAACCGGGTTGCTTAAGCTTTTGGGGTCGTAGCCGTTGTTTTGCTTTAAATTGAATAAGGTAAGGCTTTTATCATATTTATTTACCCCGCCTTCATAAGTGCCCAACCAATAAATACCATTGGGGTCTAAATACAAGCAACGTATAGATTTGCTGTTTATGCTGAATAGTTCACGGTCATCGTGCTTAAAACGGTTTACGCTCCCCGTCTGCATGTCCATAATATCAAGCCCGCCTTCTGTGCCTATCCATAGTTGGTTGGCATCTGCTATGGCTACGCTATAAATAAGGTTACCACTTAAAGTTTGGCTATTTACCGAACTATACTTGAAGTTTTTAAACACCTTCAAATCGGGTGATAGACAACTTAGCCCGTTAGAAGTCCCTATCCAAATTCTGCCGTCGGTAGATTCGGCAACGGTGTTAACTATATCAGCAACTATTGTATTTTTATCATTGGTACTATGGGTAAAGGTTAGCAGGCTACCTGCCTTGGCATCATATAAGTGAAGCCCTGTTGATGTACCGATCCACATCCTGTTTGCCATATCCTTAAACAAACAAAAGATATTTTCGGGAACGAGTTGTCCCTCTCCTTTTTTTGCCGGGAAAAAACGGCGGGTAGTTTTTGCCTTCAAATCAACAATGGTAATACCATCAATGGTTCCAACCCATAATCGCCCCTTCGAGTCGCCGCATATCGCCCTTATATATTGATTCGCGACATCGCCGAGATGGCTATACCCCGGATAAGGATTAAACTGATCGCGCGACTTATCATAAAAATAAAGGCCGCCACCCATGGTTCCAACCCAAATGCGGCCGGTTTCATCTTTATACAGTGAGGTAGCTTCCTTAGCTTGAAAACTACCCGCATTACCGGTATGGAAACCATAACCCTTTATATCCCGTCCGTTAAACCTGTCGATGCCTTCTGGTGTGGCAAACCACATATAACCATCATCATCTTTTAATATAGCGTTTACGGTGTTTGATGATAACCCGTCCCTGGATGTTATCGATGTAAACTTTATTTCCTGCGCATTTGCGTTGATAACAATAGTAAATAAAATGAATGCAGAAAAGCGCAGCGGGTGTAGCAGCAACATTCTCATCGGTTTACTTAAAAATAACTGTTTACAATGCATTTTCATAACAATTTGCAGGCAGCTTTACATAATTCGCCCTGCAATGACAAGGAAATTGCGACGGAAATACGTCCTGAACGACAATTCAGTGCTATTCCACGTTATGTAAAGATGCCTTTTTCAGAAAAATGAGGCGGTTTATAATTGTTAAATTTACAATTCTTTTTATAGAAGATGCAAATATCTTATTAGTTCTTAAACCTTATCCAATCAATCTCCGCCGGCTCGGTCCCTGTAAGAATAATAAAGATATCGTGTTTACCAGAAATCGTTTTTTGTATGCGCGCGTTTGCAGCCGCCCACTTAGTACCTTTAGCAATTTGGCGGGCTCCCACAAGCGGCCCATCTATTTTATCCAGCCGTATTTCCAATTTGCTACCCCGGGCAGATTTAGCCATTATCTCTACGCTTTTCGGATTTTTATCAAACGCTACCGCATTATAGCGCACCCAACTACGCTGTTGGTTAAAATTTACTTTCCATCCATTGAATCGGTTTGCTGTATCAATAAAATCCACAGATGCACCAGTGTTGCTAATAGCGCTGTACCTATCAGTTTCTATTTTACTTTGCGCGTTTGCGACTCCAATACCCCGTAGCGTAGGCATTACCTTACGGATAGTTCCATCCTCATTAAAAAACAAGCTATCCGCCTTTATAGACCTGGCTTTGTCAAACTTTGGAGAAAATTGGTTATCATGGTAAAACAAGTACCATTGATTTTTAAACTCCACAATGGATTGATGGTTTGTCCAACAGCCGGATGCAGACTCATCCATTATAACGCCTGTGAATTTAAAAGGGCCTAAAGGGTTATTACTTGTTGCGTATTCGAGCCGTTCGATCTTGTTGGCCACATGTGGATAAGTAAGGTAATAAATCCCTTTTCGTTCGAACATAAAAGGCCCTTCTTTAAGCCCTTTATCCGGAAGGTTAGCCAATGTTATCTGGGCGGAATCAAGTTCTATCATGTTATCTTTAAGCTTTGCTGCATAAATATTGCCCTGAGACCAATACAAATATGCCTGCCCGTTTTTATCAATAAAAACATTCGGATCTATCCCATGTACGCCTTTTATCGGCTCGGCTTGGGGCGTAAAGGGCCCATAAGGCTTATCTGAAGTTGCTACGCCTATTGTGAAACCCTTGCCATTTACCCCCCCAGTTGAATTAGTGGGAAAATAAAAGTAGTATTTCCCGTTCCTGAATACGCAGTCGGGTGCCCACATGCTATACGCTGCCGGATCGGCCCAGGGCACAGTAGTTTGCGAAAGTATTCCGCCATGGTCGGTCCAATCGGTAAGATTTGCCGAAGAAAAAACATGGTAGTCTTCCATACAAAACCAACCCAGGCGGCCATGCCCCGGGGTTGCCAAAATATCGTGCGATGGATATATATATAACTTCCCTTCAAAAACCCGGGCTGTAGGGTCGGCAGTGTATTGATTTCTGATAAGCGGGTTCTGCGCACCTGCATAGCTAATTAGCATAGTTAAGAAACATAGCGATACCCAACTTGCCTTGTATAATTTCATGTTGTATTTATT
>CBFGNE010000460.1:0-4105 GCA_965649995.1 uncultured Mucilaginibacter sp. | reverse complement strand
ATAAAATACAGGCATTTCTGCCTGCCGGAATTTAATCAATAACCGTACCGAAGCCTTTTATGTTTTCGAAACAAATTGGCGCTGTTTTTCATTCAACTATAACACTATGAAACAAAGCCCAAAAAACATTCAACTTACCGGCCAATTAAAGTGGGTGGAGCGCGTTGCTTCAGTAATGGACGACAAATTTCGGCTGCCGGGCACAAATCTCCGGTTCGGGCTCGACCCCATCCTCAATTTCATTCCGTTTGCCGGCGATGTTTCCGGTTTTATAGTGGCCGCAGCACTGCTGTATGTGATAGCTAAAAATGGAAGCGTAAGCCGTAAGGTGCTTGTATTAATGGCCCTGAATATTTCTATTGATGCGCTAATTGGCGCTATACCAATCCTCGGGCAGATATCTGATTTCTATTTTAAAGCCAACACCCGCAACATTAAATTGCTAAAAGAGCACTACCAGGAAGGCAAACACTTCGGCAGCGGCAATGGAATTATGTTATTGATATTTATTTTGCTAATTATTTTCCTCGCTGCAACCATTTATATATCATACATATCACTTCGATGGCTGTTTAATTCATTTTAAGCCTATTATATTGGATGTTTTTTAAAAAACAATTTCCGGTCTACAAATATTATGTATAATACACTTATATTTATTGGAAATAACAGAAGCCTCCCCCCGGCTTCCTATTAAAACAAATACCGGCCTGTCTTTTACATCGTATGCTGAAACAGTCGACATTAAATCAAATTTTTGGGCTAATCCCGGCGCCCACATTAATTTTGTTGCCTGATGCCCCCGTATTTACCGTTGCCGAAGCTAACCAGGCTTATTTAGACAGTGTACATTGCGAAGCCGAGCAATTGGCTGGAAAAAGCTTTTTCGAGTATTTTCAGCAGTTTCCCGGTAAGGATATGAGCGATGACCTCAATTCGCTTACCCAGGCTTTGCATACTAAGGCAATGCACAAAACTAAGGTACACGGATACGAGTTTCTGCAGCCCGGCACGGGCTTAAACCAAACCCAATATTTTCGTGCCATAAACGTGCCTGTACTAGATGAAGCGGGCGAAGTTGAATATATTGTACATACCGTAACCGATGTTACCGAAACTATAGCTATTACCCGGCGGCAGGAACGTACAAAACAGCACCTGCAGGAAACCTCTCTGTTGATGTCGCAGGGGCAGGAACTGGCTAACTTTGGCAACTGGCAATGGGATATCATCAGCAACCGGGTAAGTTGGAGCGAAACCCTCTACCATATTTACGGGCTCGACAAAGAGTCTTTTAAGGCAACTTTTGAAGGATACCAGGAACTGCTGCACCCTGATGACCGGCTGTTTGTTTACAACAAAATAACAGGCGTGCTGCAAACTAAAGAAGATGCGGTATTTGAGGAACGGATAATACGGCCAAACGGCGAAGTAAGGTACCTTAAATCGTGGGGGAAGGTGCAAGAGGATGAACAGGGTACACCCATAAAAATGATTGGTGCCTGCCTTGATATTACCGAGACAAAACTCGCAGAAGCGCAGCTGACGAAAATGCATCACGAACTGGAGGAGCACCTAAAAACGCTTGCTATATCAGAGAAGCGGTACAGCGACCTTTTTCATCTCAGCCCGCTGCCCATGTGGGTTTTCAACCTCGATACGCGCCGTTTCCTAAATGTTAATACGGCAGCCATAACCCATTATGGTTACAGCCTCGAAGAGTTTCTGGAGATGGATGTTACCCAAATTTGGCCTGAAGGATGTATTAATGAATTTGAAGCGACTGTAAATGGCTCTCAATTGCCGTATAGCGGAATGTCTACCCAAACCAAAAAGAACGGCGAGCAAATAAAAGTTTACCTGCAAAGTAATTTTATACAATTCAGTGGCGAAAACACGCACCTGGTATTGGCCATGGATATCACCGAAAGGCAAAACTATATTCATGCCATTGAGCAGCAAAACAAACATTTACAGGACATTGCCTGGATACAATCGCACGTAGTGCGTGCACCACTTGCCCGTATCATGGGGCTTATAGAGCTGTTTAAAAGCTACGATGTAACCGAGATAGACAAAAACGATTTGCTGGATAACATCGCTATTTCGGCACACGAACTGGATGGCATCATCCGTGGCATTTCCAATAAAACTGCGGAAATTATTCCGAGTAAAGACTAGTCACCTTACTCGCCGGGTTGGGTAAGATAATCATCAAACATATCGCTCCGCCACATTTAATTTGTTAAGGAATCAGTGCTATGGCATCAACAATAATTTCACAGTTTGATATCCCCTTTAACGCAAACTATTTACTTGATGCCCGGTTTTCAGATGAATACCTTTATCAGCAAATGCGCATGCAGCTAAAAACAATTAAATGGGTAAAATTTTTACAATAACCGAAGGGCTTGAAAACATGGGTGCCCTGCACACCGGCGGGCAGGGTTCGGTGTACAAAGGCAAACGTATTGGCGAAATTTATGTGGCGGTAAAATTGCTGCCCACCCCTATCTATGCCGAAGATGAGAACGATAAACACTATAAAGATTTTATAAACGAAGTTGAGAAGCTAAAAAAAGTAAACCAGATAGCCAACCCCAATGTTGTAAAAATATTAAACTCGGGCATTACCGAAAGCGGCTCGCTCCCTTTTATAGAAATGGAATTTATTGAAGGCCCCGACCTGGCCGAACTGCTCAATGAAAAAGATGCTCCGGTATTTACCATTGCCGAGGTGATAAAAGTGGCCTATCAACTGGCCAATGCGCTAAGCCATTGCCACCAAGTGGGCATAAAGCATGGCGACATCAAAAGCAACAACGTTAAATTCAATAATAATACGGGGAATTATGTATTGCTTGATTTTGGGCTGGCCATTATGAGCGACGAGCAGCGCCGTAGTAGTTTACGCAATGCCGGCGCTGTTGAATTTATGGCACCCGAACAAAGCGATGGCAATTTGCTCCCGCAAAGCGATATTTACAGTTTCGGCATTATCCTTTACGAACTATTGGCGGGCATAGTGCCTTTTAAACTCAATGATAACGGCCAAACAGCCCGCAATGCAGTGATGATAGCCCACCTGGAAAAGGCGCCACCCGCATTACTTCCACTGCGCGAAAAAAACATGCCGCTTAATTGGCCACAAAATCAGCGGCAAAAGGAAATGCAGGTACCCGACTGGCTCTTAGCGCTGATAGATAAATGCCTGCAAAAAGACCCTACAGCACGTTTTGCCGATGGCATCGAACTACGCCAGGCCATACAAAACAGTGTACTTTCTGTAAAAAGCGATGCCGAGGGTGCTTTGATACTGCAAAACGAGAAAGCCACTCTGCAAACGCTGCTAAAAGAAGAAAAGGAAAAGAACGTCCAATTACAAAAAGAATTAGCCTTAGCAAAGCAAGCACCGCAACAATTAGTGGCACCCTTGCCTAAACAACCAATAGTTGGCGGCAATAACGCAAGGAGGCCCTCAGTAATAATCCTCATCGGTTTGGGCCTATTATTGATAGGCATGGGAGCCGCAGCAGGGCGGTACTTGTTTACAGGAGCCGAAACCGGCGCGGCGAAAGCTCAACCTGATAGCACGGCAGTGGCTGGTGCCCACGCAGGTGGCAATGAGCAAGTTAATTCCGATACTGCCAATGCCATACAACCAATTCAAGCAAAGCAAAAAGATACCGTAATACCCGGCAAAAAACCTGTACCAAAGCCAGCGACAGCAGCAGTGCATAAAAAGTTAAAGAAAGACTCTGCAAAGAAGACAGTGGCGAAAACAATACCCAAACCAGTAAAAAACAGCCTGCCACCAACTAAAAACACGGGTAAAGGAAGCGACGTTGGGAAAGTGTATACATTGTTTACCACTTATGCCTATTTCCATAGCCGCCCGGATGAAGCGAGCGCAAGCGCTGCAAATGTAAGCCAATGGGATAATGCACGCTTAAAAGCCATCGACGATCAGAACGGGTACATTTATGTGGTGTATACAGGCAAAAACGGACAAACCAATAAAGGCTGGCTCCGGAAGAAAGACCTGATCGTAGTGGGTCAATAAAACTGCCCGCCTGAATTATTTGCAAATTGCTACTTTCGTACG
>CBFGNE010000459.1:0-4120 GCA_965649995.1 uncultured Mucilaginibacter sp. | reverse complement strand
ACAAAGGCCTTTAACTGGCCCCATCTCGAGCCCGTTTTCGAGTCTTTCCTCAAAAAAGGCGAAAATCCCATTGATAATGATGGCAGCACTTTTAACGAGAGCTGGTATCCCGTAAAGGTAGATGATGGCAAAGGCGGCACAAAAAAGTCGGGCTTTTACATCGTTCAAAAAACAATGGACCCACTTGCCTTGCTGGGTTTGGGCTTGCACAAGGAGTTCAAATTCCGCGACGCGGTCACCATTAACCCTTTTGTATTTGCTCCTGTTTTCCAGATGCCAAATAAGGCCGGTACTGCCGAGCCGCCTTTCGCTGCAGCAAAAAATGGCCCCATCGAGATCGGTTTCAAACTGCACGTTGATATTGAGCGGGCTAAATTCCTTGGTAGTAAAGCGGTGCTTTTTTGGGTAGTATTCGACCTGAAAGACAATAGCATAACCCCTAAGATAGAGCTGATAGACCCGGTAAAAACCCATAGCAATGAGATTCCCTCCCCGGAAGAGATCCTTAATAAAGTACTTGGAATAGATGGCGTAAAAGATTTCCTCAAGAAAAAAATCATTGCCGACAATGAAACCATCACCACCACTTGGGCCGATCTGCTTAAAACGCTTGGCTGGCTGGTAGAAGAAGCCGACGGTACTTACAAGGTAGGTAAAATACAAATACCTCCGGGTAAAGAAGTGCTGGATTATGTGATCAACAGCATTAAAACAGCCTTTGAGAAATTCATTAAAGAGGACCATGAATTCGTTTTGATGGAGCAGAAGGCTGATGGTGAAGAAGATGAGCCAACCTGGAAGATCTCGCTGGTAAAAAAAGGCGGCCGCTACGGGGTGAATATAGAAGTTGCAGATGTTGTGCTGCGCGAAGGCCCCGAGATAGTAAAATTACAGATAGGCAACGCTACAGCCGATGATACCGATTGGCTGGAAAAAACCGCCGCAGAGGGCACGGCGCCTGATACAAATGGCATCAGCTTTTATTTGCTTAGCGACGATTCAAACGGGCTGGGTATCTCGTTCGACCCGCAGTTTGAGGCGGTTAACGTTGGCTTTGACATTGCCAATGTAGATGAACAACCTTTATTTGATGTAAATGGATACACCTTGCAGGGAGCGCAGTTACGCGGCTATTACTCCAGCATCAGCAACGACGAAAATAGTGCAAATGCATGGGGCGTTGCTGCGGCCCTTAATAACGTTGCCATTCCCCTTGGCCCGCCTGCAACAGGGGAGGGAGTAGCTCAAACGCTACTTGCATCCGGCAGCGCGCCTGAGGAAGCGAAGGCTACGGAAGAAGGCGATAAAAAGCCATCGGTAAACCCGTCATTTTCGTTATTAACTGCTTACCAAAGCAAATTTTACCTGCAATTATTTGATGAAGACGGCGAGCCGCAGGATATTGTAAGCATACCGCTGCATAAATCATTCGGCCCTGTAGCGCTTAAAGACGTAGGCATAGGATGGAACGATACAGAAAAAGCGCTTTTATTCCAGCTAAGCGGCGGTTTAAACCTAAACGCCCTGAAACTCGAGTTGGATAAACTTACTGTAGGCATCCCGGTGGATTCGCCCGACAAACCCGAATTGTTTTCGCTTGGCCTCGAAGGATTCGACCTCGCTTTCAAGAGCGGTGCGGTAAGTATGGCCGGCGGTTTCCTCAAATATATGAAGGACCCCGCGAGCGAAACGGAGCAACCGCAATACAATGGTGCAGTAGCCATACAGGCAGGCAGTTGGGGTATTACCGCTTTAGGCTCGTTCGGCACCGCAGAGGGCAGCCCGTCTTTATTTATTTTCGGCGTGCTAAATGCCGCTTTGGGCGGGCCGCCGGTATTTTTTGTTACTGCACTGGCAGCGGGCTTTGGTTACAACCGTAAAATTATAATGCCCGGTATCAGCAATGTGCAAAACTTCCCCTTTGTAAAAGCTGCGGTTAACCCCGAATTATTTACTGGAAAGGATAGCGATACCGTACTGGCAAGCATGTCGGAAGTTATTCCGCCGGAGTTGGGGCAATACTGGTTTGCGGCCGGCGTAAAATTCAGTTCGTTTGAACTGCTTAACTCTTTTGCCCTGCTTATAATACAATTTGGCAAAAAATTAGAGTTGGGCATATTGGGGCTTAGTAACCTGCAGTTGCCAAAAATAGGCACCGACGGAGCAGTTAAACCTTATGTTAACGCACAGATGGCCATTAAGGCCACTTTTGACCCTGAAGAAGGCATACTCGCCGTGCAGGCCCAATTAACCGATAACTCCTATGTTATACACCCCGATTGTAAAATAACCGGTGGCTTTGCCTACTTCTCGTGGTTTAAAGGCGAACATGCCGACGATTTTGTAGTAACCCTTGGTGGCTACAACAAAAACTTCGATTTGGCTGCGCACTCTCATTACCCTTTGGTACCACGCCTGGCCTTTAACTGGAACATGCCGGGAGGCATAAAATTTAGCGGCGATGCTTATTTTGCGCTTACGCCATCATGCGTAATGGCAGGAGGGAAGCTATCCTTAACCTACGAGGAAGGCGACCTTAAAGCATGGTTTAAAGCCATAGCCGATTTCCTCATCTCCTGGAAACCGTTCCACTATGATATTGGCATAGGCATAACCGTAGGCGTATCTTACCGTGTAAATATTGCTTTTATCCATAAAACCATCTCGGTTGAACTTGGGGTTGATGTACAAATGTGGGGCCCCGAATTTGGCGGCCAGGCAGAGGTGCACTTATGGATCATATCCTTCACGATTGGCTTTGGTGCAAACAACAGGGCGGTTGAAAGCGTGGACTGGCAGAAATTTTACGATTACTTCCTGGTTACAAACGATACCAAAGCACAGGTGCAAGCCGGCGCAGAGGAGCCAAACCTGGGTGCAGTACGAAAGATCATCACTATCAACACCAACGCCGGTTTAAAAACTACCGTGAAGGATGGCAAAGAAGATGTATGGCTGGTAGATCCAGGCACCTTCAGCTTTAATGCGCTTTCGGTATTCCCGGTATCAACTATCTCGTTTGTAGGGCCTGATGCACCTGCCGATGTTGAAGGCAAGGTGTTTGGTGCGAAGCCTATCGGTAACATAACCTTTTTAGGTAAATCATCTAACTTCATTTTCGGCCTTAACAAATGGGATGGCAACGATTTTAAGGCATATAGCTTAAAAGACTGGACCTTACAGGTTAACAAACAAAGCGTACCCGAAGCCATGTACGGCGAGGTTAAAGATGTGAAAGAAAAACCGGCAGCAAAACTTATTGGTGGCGTTACCAAAGGGCTTGCTACCATTGCACCCCCGGTACAGCAGTCTAAAGGACCGCAGCAATTCCCGGTAACCAATATAAGCTACTCTATGGTGCCACACAAAAAATACGGTCTTGTTCCCGCACAGGCAAGCGAAATTTCGTTGCAGTCGGCCGGGTCGCTGGAAAAAATTAAATCAACGTTGAATAACGAGGCGGTGAAGAAAGAGCGTAGCAATATTCTTGAAGCCCTGGGCGCAATTGGCTCCCTTGCAAATGCCAACAGCGATATGAAGCACATGGCCCAGGCGCCGGGGAACATTTTCCAGGGTTCGCCAATGCTGGCCGATGCTGCTGCAACAGCACAACCCTTACAAGCAAAAGAACGTGTACTTGCAGCTGCACGCAGCACTTTAAGGAGGGATGCTGTGTTAGTTACCGGCCACCAGTTAAAAGCCACAATTATTAAATACGCTTTTGGCAGGGTTGGCCAAACAGGGCTGGTATTGCGCGGAGGCGTAAACAATACCGCCGCATCAAAAAGCAGGTACAACCCATCTCCTATCATTAATACATTCGGGTCATTTGGCGATGTCAATACATTTAACCTAAACCCGGGCTTGTTGCAGGTATGGGAGCTGGATACCAGCGCAGGCGGCGATCATTTGTACCATGCCGGTGCATTCCCGGTGAGGATGATATTGTTCGACGAGCATTTGCGGGTAATAAGCGATAGGGTGTTGAGTGGTGCTGGTGTAAGTACCGAAAATGTTCCCGCAGGTGCCTCTCAAATGTGCTTGCAGGGGCTGTCATCGCCGGATGCCATGATAGCAGGCTGGCACGAACAATCGTCGCTGGCGCTCATCACCCCAAAAT
>CBFGNE010000458.1:0-4122 GCA_965649995.1 uncultured Mucilaginibacter sp. | reverse complement strand
GAGCAATATACACCCATTTTCATGCCCAATTTGTTACAGACTGCACGGTATTCGCCTACTATATCGCCTTTACCGCCCTTATATGGGCTTTTAGATATATTATAAGTTGTTGTTTTCGTTGGCCAAAGGCAAAAGCCATCATGGTGTTTGGCAACCACTATAATCCCCTTAAAACCACCGGCTTTTGCTGCGCCCACTATCTGCATAGCGCTAAATTCGGTAGGGTTTACAATTGCAGCGCCCTCGTCTCCGTAGCCCCACTCTTTATTCATATAAGTAGTTGGTCCAAAGTGTATTATACAGTACATACCTGTTTCCTGCCATTGCAACTGACCTTTGGTGGGCAGCGGCCCATAAGGTTTTGGCGCTTTCTGGGCAAGGGTTAGTATAGGCAACAACAGTAAAAAGAGTAAGTATTTCATAACAAATGATGTATGGGTTTGCTAATGTAAATAAATCGGCGCGGTTTTAGGAGGTGAAATTTTAAGCTATTTTTGCCCCATTATTCCATCTATCCCTGCTATTAACTGTATATGTACTCTAAAGACCAGGCAACTGAACTTAAACAAGCATTTTGGACTGCATTTGGGCAGTACGTGCGGCCGGTGTTATCTGCCGATGGATTGCGCATTAACTGGATAAATTACAAAACCGGCGTTAAGCATATCTATTTTAAAATGCAGGCTGACAATAAGTTAGCCAGTATCTCTATCCATATTACACACCCCGATACCGAATTACAGGAACTGTTTTTAGAGCAAGTTAGTACCTATAAAACCTTATTACACAGCACACTGGGTGAAGAATGGGAATGGCAGCTTCACGTACCCGACCAATATGGAAAAATCGTTAGTCGTATTTATACCGAGTTGCAGCCGGTGAGTATTTTTAAACAAGAGGACTGGCCAAAATTGATCTCTTTTTTTAAGCCCCGGATGATTGCACTGGATGAATTTTGGAGTACCGCTAAATATGCCTTCGAGGTTTAAGCGTGGCCGTTTACCGTAATTTACCCGAAAAAACCTTTAAAATTCTTCAAAAATCTTTGAAAAATCTGAGCTTTTCTGCCTAAAAAAACAAATAGCTTTTTGTTTAATATTATGCTAATTTTGTTAGTATGAAAAAATCGGGTTATGCTGATATGCCTTTGCACTATGGGCACGTGCCCATTTGGCTTGCCGAACGGATGGCGAAGCTGGGGCTTGCCGTGGTGGAGAACATCGTGCTGGATTATGGCAAAGACGAAGTACTGCGCCGCCTGAGCGACCCGTTCTGGTTTCAAAGCCTTGGGGCGGTGATGGGGATGGACTGGCACTCCTCGGGCATCACCACGTCGGTTATGGGCGCTTTAAAGAAAGCCATTAACCCGCATAGCCGCGACCTTGGTATTTACATTTGCGGCGGCAAAGGCAGGCACAGTAAAAACACACCGGAAGAACTGATGAACATTGGCAACCGCACCGGTCTTGATGGCAATTACCTGGTGAAGTGCAGCAAGCTAAGCGCCAAGGTTGATAACACCGCCATACAGGATGGCTTCCAGTTATACACTCATAACTTCATTTTGAGCGATACAGGCAAGTGGGCCGTTGTACAGCAAGGGATGAGTGATGCCAGCAGCACTGCCCGTCGCTATCACTGGCATTCGGAATACCTTACCAGCTTTGTGGATGACCCGCATACCAGCATCTACGGTAAAAACAACGGTTATATTTTAAACATGGCCGATAAGGAAGCTGCCCCCAGCCGCGACGGTGTAATGCAGATAACAGCCGAACATCCCGAAAAAATGCTGAAGGAGATAAGCAAGCTGGTAATGCCTAACCACCATGATGTGCGGGCGAAAGATGTAGGCCTTAAACGCCTTGGCGCGGTTTTGTGGTTGGCACACGAGCAGCAACCTAAAGATTTTGAAGGATTACTTTCTTTGCAGGGGCTCGGGCCGCGTACGCTGCAGTCCTTAGTTTTGGTGAGCGAGGTGATACATGGTACCCCATCGAGGTTTAAGGACCCGGCGCGGTTTAGCTTTGCACATGGCGGCAAGGATGGGCATCCCTTCCCTGTGCCCACTAAAGTTTACGATGAAACCATCAGTACCCTGCAAACGGCCATCTACAAGGCAAAAATGGGCAATAACGAAAAGAATGAAGCTATACGGCGCTTAACCAACATTGCGCAGGCAGCCGAAAATAATTTTACCCCCAACGCCGATTTTGAAAAGGTGATAGAGAAAGAACGCCGCGAAAGCTGGAAGTATGGCGGCCGCACGGTTATGGGGAAAGCAAAACCGCCCGTAGAACAACAGCTTAGCTTATTTTAAGCCAGCGCAAATTTCGTTGGCCCTATTTAGGTGGCTTTTTAATTTAGGCAGCATTTTATCCGCAAAGCCGGTAAGCTTTTTATTAGGGTTGCCGGTTACAGTTTTAAACAAGGCGATGGTTTGCTCGTGGTCTTGCACCATGGCCTGTATATAGTCCTTATCAAAATCGTTACCCGTTTTTTTGCTGAGCGCTTCAATTACCTGTGTATGCACTTTTGTTAAAGTATCGGGTATGCCGGCAGATTGTTCAGCTGCTATCTTTTTTAATTCGTTTCCCGCCTCGGTATGCTCGGCTATCATCATATTGGCAAAATCGGTTATGGCTTTGCTTTTTGATGCCGTTAAGGCCAAGTGCGACAACTGTATTTCGGCATTGCCCCCTTCTATGCCTCTTGTAATAAAATTCTGGGCCTCTGCATCTACAGTGTTATTAAAATTCCGGGCCTTTCGGTTCTCGTTACAAGCGTGTAGGGTAACAAAAACAGTAAGGATAAATGCTATGCAAGCCAGTTGTTTCATCGTACAATGCTAAGTGTGTAATTGGTGTAACAAACATAAGCCATTCCTGTTTATGAAAGCAGGAATTTAATTTTACAATAAAATGAAAGTTTTAAGTTTTAAGAAAATAGCCTCGCGCATTTGGTTGTTCCGCCGACACGCAGCTATCCGTTGCGTTTAATTCTAAAATAGGGTTCATTAACTTAAAGCCATTAGTTGTTTTTTGAGATGTGTTCCGATACGGTATTTAATTGAGCCGGGTAAATCCTTGCATTTTTACGGCAGGCCGGTGGTTAACTAACTAAACGGATTCTTTCCCTCCCCAAAAAATTCCCTATAATTGCCATCGAACTTATATATAATACCATGCAAGCCCTGCACATCATCAAAATTGGCGGCAACGTTATTGATAACTCGGAGAACCTTCACCGGTTCCTGAAGGATTTTACCGCGCTGGAGGGTGCCAAAATACTGGTGCATGGCGGCGGCAAGGTAGCCACGCAGGTATCAGAAAGTATGGGAATTGAGGCGCAACTGGTAGATGGCCGCCGTATTACGGATATCGACACCCTACGCATTGTAACGATGGTTTATGCCGGGCTTATTAATAAGAACATCGTAGCGCAATTACAACGCTATGGCACCAACGCCATCGGGCTTACAGGTGCCGACGGTGATTTTATCCGCGCAAAAAAACGCCCGGTTAAGACGATAGATTATGGCTTTGTGGGCGACCTGTTCGACGGTTCCATCAACCCGGATAATATCAGCAAGTTGTTGGACAGTGGTTTTAGCCCTGTTTTTTGCGCTTTGACACATGATGGCGAAGGGCAAATGCTGAATACTAACGCAGATACCATTGCATCTGCATTAGCGGTTGCGCTCTCTGCTAAATACGAAACAACGCTGGTGTATTGTTTTGAGAAGAAAGGCGTTTTGCAGGATATTAATGACGAGGATTCGCTGATAAGGGATATAGACCCGGAACGTTACGAGCAATTAAAGATAGACAAGATCATCCACAGTGGTATGCTGCCCAAATTGGATAATGCCTTTACCGCAATATCCTGCGGGGTTAAAGCGGTCATCATTGGGCATTCGGACGACTTGGGGCAACTAAAAAACAAGCAGGGTTTTGGTACCCGTTTAAGTAAATAACATGAGCACACAACAACATATTGCCATATTAGGCAGCGGCAACATTGGCTTAGCATTGGCAAAAGGCCTGGTAAAAGCCGGCATTTTTACCCCGCAGCAAATTACCCTGACGCGCCGCAATACTGCCGCCCTTGCCCCTTTGGCTG
>CBFGNE010000457.1:0-4125 GCA_965649995.1 uncultured Mucilaginibacter sp. | reverse complement strand
CATCCGTGACCAAACGCCCCTAAAGGTCATCCATTCCGCCATTTTTGCCTTCACTTTTGCCTCCGCACCGTTCAGGTAGCGCTTTTTCATACCGCGACTGAACAGGTTTAAATTTTAACTAAGACAAGGAGGGAAAGATGAATGTGGAACTTATAACGAAAGAAGACCTGCAGGAATTAGAAAGCAGGCTTTTAATAGAAATTAAAAAGCTCGTGCCAATGGACGGGCAGGGTGCTTCAAAAAAATGGCTCAAGAGCAACGAGGTGAGGAAGCTGCTGAAGATCTCGCCGGGCACATTGCAAAACCTGCGTATCAATGGGGCGCTAAGTTTTACCCGTATCGGCAGCCTGATCTATTATAAACAGGAGGACATTAACAAACTGCTGGAAGGAGGCACCAAATGAAAGCAGAGGGTAAAACTAAAACAACAACAGAACTTGCCGGCTACGGCAAGTTGCTTCGGCGCATGAGCAAAGACGAACGGCTGAATGCAACGCATGTCAGCCTGTTCACAGGCTTATTCATCCACTGGCAGCGCAATGGGTTTGCCAGCCCTTTCGCGGTAACGCGGAAGGCGTTGATGGGTTACAGCAAAATCGCATCCATTGCTACTTACCACAAATGCATCAAAGAATTGGATGCATACGGCTATATCCGTTACCAGCCATCGTACCACCCGAAACTCGGCAGCCAGGTTTACTGCCCTGCCGGATGGGAGGCAGAGGGATGAGATTTATCCATGTAGCTGGGTATCCATGCAGCGATGTAGCGCCATATCTATATAGCAGTATAACAAAGCAGCTAAGCAACAGGGCAGCTTCGCTGCGTCGCTCCGCGAAAGCGGGGGGAGCAAGCGGAAGTCGGGTACACCCGACTTCCGCTTGCCCAGCGGGGCAAGGCAGATTTGCGTATACCTGCGGTATACTTTCCCCCCGCTGTTAACTGCATTAAAAGGAAACAGTATACTCAGGAGTATACCGCAATAAACTATTTAAAGGAAACCTTGAATAAGCCTTAAGTAAATGACGAAAGATGAAAATGTAAAAACGATAAGGTTCTCCGCAAAGACAGACGAAAAACTGCAGGCTATTGCGAACAAAAGCGGGCTGACAAACTGGCTTTTTTCCTGCACATGATAGACTAATTCTACAAGAGCAAAAAAGACCCGAGGGACCTTAATGATGAATTGCTAAAGAATGCGATCAATAAAAAAAGGATAACATTATAGCCTTCATTAAGACCCAGGAACAGGAGTTATTAATTCCGGTAAAGAAAGATGCGGGATTTTTAACAGCAGGATTTCAGCAAAGGCTTGCTGGATGTCCTATTAGGCGATAGCAACGTTTACATCGCTCCGGTGCCGGAAGACTTGAAGAGCAGGAAAAGAAGAAAGGAAAGGGCTATAACAGAGGGATTTGAAATCGGCTGATTCGTCGTTACAAATCTACAATGATAGCTTTATGGCTGAGAGGTAGGATTCCACGTGGGTTGCTGATGTTAGCTGCGCTCACAACAGCTTGTTTCAATATAGAGTCCTGATATTTGTATTTAATTTTTATTTGTTTATAAATCCGAAACCATTGTGCAATAGTTTTGAATTAAAGTTGTCAAGAAACGGAGAAAACATATTATCGGGTTGTTACTTAAGTTGGGTAATGTATTTAAGACAAGTCTTTTGCATTTTCTGGATGAGCAAATAACTGTAGCAACTAACGAATTTTGATATCCAACTAATCCAAACATATCGGCTATACCTCATCTATTTTTATTATTTTCGGTGTAAATCTAATAAGGCATAGATTAATTGCGGAAAATACGCATATTATATACCACATATGCGGTATATAATATGCCCCCAAATTGTCTTATGTTTATAAATAATATTATTTATAAACATAAGACAACCATGAAGAATCCTATACTTTTTTTTGTTTTGGCATTGTTAACTAGCATTGGTTACGCGCAGGCTCAACAACATAGCACCGGTGCAAATTTCAATTCGGAAACGATTGCTGCCACACCACAAAAAATCACCCTCTCCTTCCGCAGTTTTCGTGGGCTGCCATCAAGTTCCAGCCTTGAGAAATATAGCCCTACACCGGGGAATCAGGGTAACCACGGTACTTGCGTTGCCTTTGCAAATGGCTATTCTATTGCCACTATTCTTTATGCAAAACAGCATAACCTTACTGATAAATACCTTATTAATAAGTATGCTTTTTCCCCAACGTATTTGTATGAGCAGATTAAACACCAGGGCGATGCGGACTGCCAGCAGGGCACAGATCCCATTAAAGCCATTTTAACGATGATAAAAGGGGGCGATGCGCTATTTACTACCGTACCCTACATTTGTAATTCTCCATTGACAGATAGGGCAAAAGCTGAAGCCGCCAACTATAAAATACAGGATGCCGCGTTGTTGTTTGCAGCACCTGGCATGATGAAGGACGATAAGTACGTGAAATCTAACGAGGACGTCATTGCGTCGGTAAAAAAAGCCCTTGCGGAGGGATCGCCTGTTTCGGGTGGTTTTAATATCCCTGAAACTTTTTTCAGTATAAAATCGGACGTTTGGTACCCTAACCCAAATGAAGCGGCAGGGAACTGGAAACATAACGGCCACGCCATGGCTATAATAGGTTACGATGATAATAAAGCAGGCGGATCCTTTCGGATAATGAATAGCTGGGGTACTGCCTGGGCGGATGGCGGGTATGTATGGATGCGTTATGCCGATTTCACCCGCTGGTGTGTATTGGCACTACAAGTTTTTGGGGATCCCAACAGTACCCCACCGGCAGAAAAACCTAAACCCCAGCCTGTTCCTGAACCAAAGCCCCAACCCATCCCAACACCAGCACCGGTTCCTTCACCGGAACCTATACCAACACCGGCTCCGGAACCAAAGCCGCAACCTAAACCAGTTGCGGGCACTTTTGCGCTAAGCGGGAGTATGGAATTCAAATTAAATACAGGAGATGATATGCCGGTAACCAAAATTTCAACCCGTAATTTAACGGTGGAGGAAGATTCTAAAGATGCTAAAGAGGACCTGGTTGCCTACACCATGATGAACACATACGGTAGCGGTACCAAATTCAGGTTTTTAATGAATATCGATGCCGAAGCTTATGTGTATGCTTTCGCTACGGACCTAACCGGCAAGGTAAACCTCATTTTACCTTTCGATAATTCGGTATCAACCCACGTGGGGGCCAACAGCAGTATCGCGTTCCCGTCAGATACTAAAGTTATTCAGTTGGATGACCAAAAGGGAGTTGATTACTTATTGGTGCTTTACTCTGCACAAAAGTTAGACGCGTCTGCTATTGCCGAAAAAATGAACAGTATGATAGGCGGATTGAGCCATAAAATTAAGGCAGTGTTGGGCAACAAACTTATTGACAAAAGTAGGATACAATATGCCGGAGATAAGGTTGGTTTTAGTACAAAACCATTATCAACCCGCAACCTTACCGTAACCGATGATGATGACAAAAAACCAACAACAGGTAGCGTAGTGCCTTTGATGGTAGAAATAAAACACCAATAACAGCATCATGAAAAAAAGCTTTTGGTTGTGTTTAATTGTACCTTGGTGTAGCGCTGCGGCATACGCGCAAATTGGTAACATTGTTGTCCCCAACGGGCACTCCTCTACGGTGGATAAGGTTTTGCTGGATAAACAGCACAAGTACCTGTACACAGTAGAGCAGTCTAAAGTAATTATGTGGGATGCCAAAACGCATCTGCAATTATACACCTTTACTACAAGCGGAGATAAACTTGCAGATGCTGATATCAGTAATGACGGTACCATGTTAGCGGTGTCGCATATGCCTATTATCGAGTGTTTCTCCACAGTAACCGGCAAGAAGCTTTTTGCAGTGAGCAAAGGTTATTACGGTAAATCGGTAAAGTTTTCTACCGATGACAAAAAATTATTTACCTGCTATGAGGGTCTCGTTGCAATTGATATTGCTACTCAAGAAGAATCGAAGGAGATAGCTGAAAAATCTTTTGGTTTTGAGTCGCATTTAGAAGTGATTGATGCCAGCCATATAGTTGCCTATAAAGATGGTAGCTGGGAGCTTTGGAATATCAATAAAAAAGCCCTTGAAT
>CBFGNE010000456.1:0-4131 GCA_965649995.1 uncultured Mucilaginibacter sp. | reverse complement strand
GTTATCGGTTTTCTTACAAGAAAAAACACACAGCGCCAAGCAGCTGCTAAAAATTAATAAGTAGAGATTTTTTTTCATCTATTGCTTAAATTAAAAAAATACTGGTTTGGCAATATTGCCAAACCAGTTTATTATTTAAGTTGCTTAGAACTTTGTCCAACCTGTTGAACCAGATTTTACAAGAGCCCAGTTGCCTTCGCCTGCAAGAGGGAATGCACCACGGTAATTTGTTTTACGGAAAATTGCTGAACCGTAAGAAACAGTACCAGTAGTAGCGTTGAAGTCATGTGTATCGAAAACAGCGTTTGCTGAAGCCTGAGCGTGAACGCCTGCTTGCAAGAAGAACTGAGTTGAGTTAACACCTGTTAAGTTAAACGGATCAACAAGCAATACTTGCGATGCGTTGCCATAAAGCAGGTTTTTGCTACCAGTAGTTTGAGTAAGGTAAGTAGATAAAGAAGCGTTGCTAAAAGTAGTGTTGCTTACTGATGTAAATGCATTAGCGATAGGATTGTTGCTAACCACGTTGTATTTAAACTCAGCATTGTTAGTTGCAAGGCTATCAGCAGTTACTTGTCCGTCAAGAAGCAATACAGCTGGCCAACCAATAAACACAGAGTTACGCACTTTAAAAGAGCTATTTCTGCGGAAACGTGCACCGGCAACAAATGAACCGGATACGTTAGTTGCAGAAGTTTGCGGAGAATGCGGATCTGAATCGGCAACACCGTTAGCGCCAATTGCAGTAAGGTTAGAGATGATAGGACGGGTACGTGGGTTGTTTGTAGCAATGCCAGTGTTGTCATTATCGCACTCAATGCCATGTGAACCAGATTGGTCATTAATCTCTGGATCTCTGAAAGCTAGCAAGAACTGCAATTTACAACGGTAACCGAAGTCAAAGTCAAAATCATCATCAATTGCACGGTATGAAATAAGGTGTTTTGGGTTTATTGTACCGCCAAAAAACTCAAATGAATCATCGCCGCTATAGCTAACCTGTACATAATCTAACACTGTACCTGAGCCAACGCCGCCAAGGGTAACACCGTTAACCTCATTGTTATTGCCTAAAGCGCCGGCATAAACGCCACCTGCGTACTCTACGCGGGTGTAAATGATAGAACCGCTGTCATCAGTTGTGTTAACACCACCGTATTGGGTATCAGTTGAGTTAGGGATACCTTCGATATAGGTTGTAGTTGGCTTGTTGGTTGGAGCCGAGCCTAATATGATTATACCACCCCAATCGCCGCCAGCCGGAGACGCTTCGTTGCTTGTAAAGATAACAGGGTTGTTTGCATTACCAATAGAGTTGATCCTGCCACCTTTAGCTACCAATAATACACCTTTTTGGCCTGCACCGCCAAAGCCTTTAATTACAGTACCTGCAGGTATGTTTAAAGTAGCACCGCTTTTTACAGTTACTATACCTTTTAGGATGTAAGTCCTTGTAGCTTTAAGGCTTACAGTACCGGTTACAGTACCTTTAAGTGTATCGATACCCGAAACACCACCGTTAACAATTTGGCGTTCAAGGTTAATATTATTGCTTTCTTTAGTACAAGCGCTTAAAAGGCCTGCACAAACTACAGCAGTAAAAATTTTTGAAAATAGTTTCATTTTGTTTTTTTATTAAATTTGTGTTAATTATTAAACTTCGCTGGTTTTTTAATTGCATCATGAGGTACTCCGGCCTGGCCGGGGCTACTCTCGGGTGTTTTTTTACTACCGGGTTGTTACCTCCATTTTGTTCAAATATTTTCGGTTTAATTTAGGTCGGTTTAATTATTACTTTTTAAAAGTGTAAGTAAGCGATAAGGTGTAGCTGCTAAACGATTGCCTCGAATAAACGGTAGCATCAAACACATTACCCGAATATTTCCCATTTAAATCGTAATCCTGGTATTGGATAAATTTATCCGGTATAATGTTGGCAGCGTTAAAGCGCAGCTCCAATTTCTGGTTAAAAAGCTTTTGCCCAAGTTGCAGGTCTAACTGGTTACGGGGGTTTTCATAAATATCCGGGTAGGTACTAATGTCGCCGCGGTCTTCGGTAGTTGTACCAACCACAACTATACGGCGGCCCGCGCGGTTAAGAGCTGCAGAAAAACTAAAGCTATTTTTAAATGCATTTACCAGCAAACCCGCATTTATTAAGTAAGGAGATTGCCCGCTAAGTGGCCTTTGTTTTAGGTTTTGGTCAACGTCGGTACGGCCCTCAAAGCCTTGTAACTTGCCAATAATGTGGGAGTGGATGCGCGAATAGTTTCCAAAAACAATAACGTTTTTCAGCCATTCGGGGCCGGCACCAAAGTAAAGGTTCTTACGTGCTTCAAACTCAAAACCCCAGTTTACAGCACCTGCTATGTTACGGTAAGTACGGATAAACTTAGTTGTAGAAGTTGTAGCCTGGGTACTCACCTCCACAGGGTCTTTCAAATCTTTCCTGAAATAAGAAGCCGAGAATATTTCGCCCGCAGACGGGAACCATTCCACCCTAAAGTCCAGATTCCTAATCGTGCCCCTGTTTAGCTCGGGGTTACCTTGTGTGATGTAACCACTTACAAAATCGAAATATTCATAGGGGCTGATTTCCCTAAATTCGGGACGGGTTAGCGTTTTTGAATAAGCAGCCCTAACATTGATGCTTTTTAAGGGGCTGTATATAATGCTTGCCGATGGCAGGATATCTGTATTGTAACGGATATATTGAAGCGGGCTTTGGTCGTCGCCAGAGCCGCCGCTGCCCGGCAAGGCCCTGGCAAGTTCCGCGTTTGTACTCAGGCTCATGGTATAAAACTCAGCCCTAACGCCATAAATAACTTTCAGATTGTCCAGCACGCTGCTCTCCATATTAACGAAAGCCGATGCAAGATTGGCGCCGCCCGTGTACTCGTTGGCAGGAAGTTCGTAATTAACCAGCACTAAGCCGCCCGGCCTGAAATTCTCCGGCGATAAAATAAAGCCGATGGGCTGGTTAAAATTAACAGGCGTACCGGATGGAAACCCGGAGTCGTCATTTGGAGAAGTTACTCCGCGGGCTGCATCAAAGTAACCCAGATTGCGTGTTAAATACGACCGTTTCCTGAATTGGGTGAATGCCCCTGCTTTCAATTTTTGCAGTTGCTTGCCCACCGTAAAAGGCGTAGTAACGGCAAAGTTTACGTTATATGAATCCTCCTTAAGCTTCGAATATAAACGGCTCGAGCTTTCTATCGACCCAAATTCGGGAATAAAATAATTTTGATTTTTATAAAGTACCGTATCTACCGGGTATAAATTCACATAACCAATACGGGTTTGATTGGGTTCGTCTTTCTTTACCTGATTGTAAGATACGTTCCAGGTTAAGGTTACCGGGTTTTCAAGCCCTAATTTATGCTCGCCCTGAAGCTGAGTACCCAGCAACGTTTTTTGGGTGGGGTGCATATCTGTTACCTGGCTTAGCGCAATATCCTGAAAGCCTTCCCCCTGCGTTTTTTTACCGGTTTTTAAAGAAGTGATCGTTTCAAAATCGCGGTTGAACAGGCTTTTTACAGCTACCTTATTTTTACCAAACTGGTAAGCTATGTTTAGAGAAGCACCTTCATTCACCAGGTAACGATAATCTCTTTCATAATCATACGAGCGTAAATACTGTAGCGTGTCGCCCGGGGCAACGGTACCCGAATATCTGGTGAGCCGTGCAAGGTCGTAGCGCTCTACCTGGTCTATCGTTTGATCCTGGCGGTAATTACCAAGGGCTATTATCCCCAGCTTGGTGGCATCCTTAAACAATATAGTTTTGCCAAAACCCAATTGTAATATTTTTGTTGGCGCTGCAAGCCCGGCACGTACCGGGGTCCATCCTTTGGCCAGCGAATTGCTCAGTTTAAATCGCTCTTCGGGATACAGTTTAGCATAGCCGGCGGAAGTGAGGTCAGCTTCCTTTGGCAGTGCGCGGCCGCCATCATCGTATCCCAGCCAATCGCGGCTCCCGTTCCTGTCTTTCAAGAAGGGTTCGCCGGTTTGCCCTTTGTAAGAACCGGAACCGATTGCTACCGAAATAAAGTCCTGATCGGGAAAGTCTTTAGTGGTAACTTGTACAACGCCCCCGGCAAATTCGCCCGGCAAATCAGCGGTGGCTGT
>CBFGNE010000455.1:0-4145 GCA_965649995.1 uncultured Mucilaginibacter sp. | reverse complement strand
CCTCAGGTTGAACAATTCCACCTGGCATGTTACCGCCGGCGGCGTTTACAAGCCCGTCAATTTTTCCAAATTCTGCGATTATTTTGTCCCTTGCTGCCAAAATCTCATCGCGCTTTAACACATCTGCTGATACAGCCAGTGCTTTGCCACCTGCATTATTTATTTTTTTGGCACGCAGTTCAGCCACTTTCAAATTCCTGCCTAATATTACTACCGTACCACCGGCATTGGCTATCCCAGTTGCAAAGGCATCGCCTAAAATACCGGTACCACCGGTTACTACAATTACTTTACCCTGAAGAGAAAACTGTTGCATACTCGAATTAATATATAGGCTACCGCTCCCAAGCCCATTTTAAATTATTTGGAGCGAATATGGCTACAATTTGCTTTGATGATGAACTTATAAACTGTGTTAATGCCATTTATTGATTCTTAATCAGACGCCCCATAAATTTGTCAGCCCAGTTAATAAAATACTTAATATTAGGTGCATCCGTATGCCCTCCGTCGTGCTGCCGCCAGGCAAGTTCCCCATCTAAGATACCCACATTAACTGCAGGCATTTTCTCGGTTTTATAATCGTTTGAAAAGCCAAGATCTTTAGCGCCCAATAATTTAAAAACCGAACCTGCCGCAATAGCTGCCATATAGCTGCCCTGATGGTCCAGCCATTTAGCGTCTCCCTGCGAGGGGACTCCGTAGCTAATAAAAGTGAGCCGGGGCGCACATAAAGCAATCAGTTCATGGGAATCTACCGGCAGTTCATTGGCGGTTTTGCTTCCAAAGGTTGCATCGCTGGCACCATATTTCATGAGATTACCAGCCATCCAATAATGTTCGCCACCTGTAAGGCTTTCTAAAGCCTCGCCAAAGTTGCGGCGGCTCGGCTTAGTGCCGCCCTCACCCGATGAACCAATAAGCCCCATGGCGAACCTTTCGTCGAACGCCATAGCTACCAGTGCTGCCTTTCCGTACCTGGATACGCCCTCTATGCCAACGTGCTTTATATCTACCATCGGTTCAGATGCAAGGTAGTCCAAGGCCCTCGATGCGCCCCATGCCCAGGCGCGCAAGGCGCCCCAATCGTCGGGTTTGCGTGGCTGCCCTTTGTTTACGAGCCCTATTATGCCCCTTGTGAGGCCTGCTCCGTTGTCAGCCTGTATACTTGCAGGGTCAATAAGCACATATCCCCAGCCATCGGCAATTAACTGCTGGGCGGCAGGCAAATCGCCGGGTGGCCTTGGTGCAAATGGGTTAAAGCCATAGCTCTGAGCCGCTATCATATTATACGCCGGATATTTATCAAAAACAGGTTTAAGTTCGGGATGTGCATTTAACAGCATCTCCTTTACCGCCTGATTTATTTGCTCTAATTCCTCCTTTGCAGGCTGTGCCGGAGCAGGAAGCGAATTTGGTGCAAACATCATCAGCACAGGCACAGGCCCCTTCGCATTAGCCGGTAATACCAAGGTCATAGCGATATTTACATTGATAAGCGGGTATTCTGAATTATCAGCATGGCCAACCAATTGTTTCGCGATAACCGGAGTGAAGCCCATAAATTCGCGGTCTGTTACTTTTATCTCCCAGGTTATTTTCGGGGCATTTTTAGGTACACGCCCATATATTTCGCGTTCAAAGTCTTCAACTATTTCCGGGCGGCGTTGTTTCCACCATTGCGCAGCAGTAATTACTTTCTTGCCGTTCTTTAAAGTTAAAGCATCGGGGTAATCCGGGTACGGATTGGCAAGGGCTTCATCATAATTTGCATGGTTTGGCGCTTTCTCATCGCCGCTTGGCCCCGGCCGCAGAGACCTTATTCCCAATTGCTTCATCATATTATCGCTATTCTGCTCTGAAGTGAAATTGACAACCGACGGGTAGCCAACTACGGCCGGAGTGGTTATATTTTGAGCAGAAATGCGTAATGAGAAAAAAAACAGAAGGTAAACAACTCTCTTCATAGGTTATATAGGTTATCCATCATCCAGCGGATTGGTTTTAGAATTTACGGTCCTGTTCCATAGCGGATTGTTTAAAATCGCGCTTACTCGGGCTGTTAGCGTGCCATGCCGAATACTAACAAACCTAAAAAGCAATTTAAACTAGGCAGCAACGGTTTATAATATTAAAATGCAGGCGTACATTAAAGCCACCATCCAAAACTATAGATATAGAAATTGCTGCAATAACACATTTGTTCATAATGACACACCAAATGTATTATTGCGGCAGTAATTGGGCTATAATCGCCCACCAGCGTTTGGTCGCTGTAGCCTTTTAATTATTCGTTCAACTATATTTATTCCTCTGAAACTTTGTCTGTAATATGGAAGTAATCAAAATCAGCTGATCCGCCAGCCTCTTTTGTAGCATAGTTAAATAATGCGAACCTGTAGCCCATAAAGTGAGGTAAAGTGTATGCCATTTTCAATTGTGTACCGATGGGGGTCCATACCTTCCCATCAAGGCTGTAAAAGAAATTCGCAGTATCTTTTTTATCTGTGAAAACACATTCGGCCTTAAAGAAAACCTTATTTTGGTTTAGAGGGAGGCTCGCCGCTTCTACAGGCTTGCCGGTAGTAGCATTTACCATTACAATGGTTTTGCTTTTGCCATTTAACTTAACTCCTGTAAGGCCGTAGTTTTTTTGTAATAAGCCTAACCCCGCAAAATCACCATCCTTCATATGAGATATGTCGAGTGATATAGAACCTGTACATACGGGGCCGATTGTCCGTTGTGTCAAAGAATTCCGGGCCATTAAAAAATTAGTATCGATCCTGCCAGTGGTAAGCCTTAAATAACCTTTGCGAGCCGTAACAGACCATAGGCTATTATCAGGATTGTGGTTCCATTGCCAAACAAGTGATAACGCGGGCTGCCCTCTTTTACGCGTAAACTCGTCAGGAGAAACCAAGCTGGGGATAAGGCCTTTAGATACTGGCAAATCAAGCGTATCCGGCACTTTGCCGTTATTGCCTAAAACCGGCCATCCATTTTCCCATTTTACAGGTACTAAATAAGGCACACGCCCTACCGCGCCAAAATCGCGGAACAGGTATGCATACCATGTGCCATCCGGCTTGTCGATCAATCCGCCTTGCGCAACGCCCTTATCCTGAAGGGCAACACGCCCCTCATATGGGCCTATAATTTTATCTGCCCGGTGTATTACTACTGTGCGCATGCCTCCTCGTGGCCAGGTGATATTAAACAAATAGTATTTTCCGTTTACCTTAAACAACTGTGAACCCTCTGCACCCAGCCCGCCATTATCACCGGAAGGCAGGCTGGCGTTTTCAATCAAGGTTTGATCGATTCCGCCGGGTTTTATGCCGGTAACCTCTGCGTTCAGCTCAACTATCCTTAACTTTCCTGCTCCGGTCACCATGTATACTTTCCCGTCGTCGTCAAAAAACAAGGAATGGTCATGCAGGTCGGGTTTAAACGATACGGATTTCCAAGGGCCTTTTTCAATATCATTTGTAGTATATATGTGGGTTTTACCTGTAGTTTGGGCAAAAGTAGTAACATAAAAAACTCCTTTATGGTAACGAAGACTGCTGGCCCAGGAACCGCGGCCATAAGTATTTTTTCCATTGGTTAAAGTAATCGCATCTACATTGGCTAAGGTATCATATGCGTAGCCAATCAATTTCCAGTTTACCATGTCTTTCGATTTCATTATAGGCACACCGGGGCTCATGTGCATAGTAGTGCTGCTCATATAATAGGTATCGCCTACACGAATCATGCTCAAATCCGGAACATCGGCGTATATAATCGGGTTAACAGCTTTCTTTTGCGCCTTAGCCAAATGCGGCACAAAAAGGAGGGTAACTGCGATACTCAGCAGTGTAAAAAAATGTCTCATATTGTTAAAGTTTATTGGTTCGTTTAGTGCGTTTAACAGGGGCAACACCCTCTGTGGTCTGTTCTACTTTTCTTATAGTTCCGTCTGTATTATAAGTCATGTAATCCACGCAAACGGCTCGCCTGTAGTCGCCGCCGCCGGGCAAACTGCCGTTATGGTAAAAAAAGTACGTTTTGCCATGGTAATCTATAATACCCGGGTGTGTAGTTGTGCTGTTTGGCACCTTATCTTCTATCAACCCGCCATAACTCCATGGGCCATTGAT
>CBFGNE010000454.1:0-4148 GCA_965649995.1 uncultured Mucilaginibacter sp. | reverse complement strand
CTACCCCCCGCTCTTCCGCTCTTTATCAACCACCCTTGGCGTTTTTCAAAGGTTTATTGTAGCGGGGGCGGCTGGGCAGGTGGAAAACAAAAAACAAAAACGCCTCCGTTCAGGGGGCTTTTTTGTTAGAAACCGTTTACTACCACGTTATCGTCAATTTTCCAAAACCTACGCCATTCATCCTTGCTTTCCCCTGCAAAGAACCGTAATTTAGGCTTACATAAAAACTACCCGCCTATGCAAGATTATCAACAACAACTCCGGGCCATGTTTGTGCCCGAGGACGAGATCCCTGCCCAGCACCGTATAGAAGAGATACACCAGCGCGAATATTTGGTTAACGGCGAAATGCGCCAGTGGAACGGCGAAGTAAGCGAGGTTTACTCGCCCGTGATGCTGCGTGATGCCGATGGCGTACTGAAACGCAAACTGATTGGCACCTACCCCGTTTGCACCGAAACCGAGGCAATGGAAGCACTGGAAGCTGCCCTTAAAGCCTACGATAACGGCCGCGGCGAATGGCCAACCATGAGCATTGTAGACCGTATTAAGTGCATGGACCAGTTTGTGTACAAGATGATAGAGCAGCGCACGCTTATTGTAAAGCTCATCATGTGGGAGATAGGCAAATCATACGCCGACTCCGCCAAGGAGTTCGACCGCACGGTGGAGTACATTAATGCCACTATCGACGGGCTGAAAGATATCGACAGGCAATCCTCCCGCTTCGAGATGGCGGAAGGGCTTGTCGCACAGATCCGCCGCTCACCTTTGGGTGTGGTGCTTTGTATGGGCCCCTTCAATTACCCGCTGAACGAAACTTTTACCACCCTGATACCTGCCTTGATAATGGGCAATACCATACTATTTAAACCACCAAAGCATGGTACGCTTTTGCATTACCCTTTGCTGGAAGCATTTAAAGATGCGTTCCCGAAAGGCGTTGTGAATACCGTTTATGGCCGTGGGGCGGTGGTTACGCCTGGGCTAATGGCTACCGGTAAAATAAACGTGCTGGCCTTCATCGGTAGCAGCAAAGTGGCCAACGACCTGAAAAAACGCCACCCCAAAGTTAACCGCCTGCGTGCGGTACTCAGCCTCGATGCTAAAAATGCAGCGATCGTTACCAAACATGCCGACCTGAAACTTGCCGTTAGCGAATGTATCCTGGGTGCGCTATCCTTCAACGGACAGCGTTGTACAGCCATTAAAATCATCTTTGTGCACAAGGAAGTAGCCGATGAATTTTTAAAGCTGTTGAGCGAAGCGGTAAGCGCCTTAAAGCCCGGGCTACCATGGACGGACGGCGTAAAGCTTACCCCCTTACCCGAGCCGCACAAACCCGCCTATTTGAAGGAATGTATTGATGATGCCATAGCCAACGGTGCTAAAGTGATGAACGAACACGGAGGCGTAACTGCCGAATCGTTTGTTTTCCCTGCCGTGGTGTACCCGGTTAATGATAAAATGAAGCTTTACCGGGAAGAGCAGTTTGGCCCCATTATCCCGGTGATACCTTTTGAGGATTTGGAAGAAACCATCGAATACCAGATTGATTCGCCGCATGGTATGCAGGTAAGTATTTTCAGTAACGATGCCAAAGAGATATCTGACCTGATAGACCCATTTGTAAACCTGGTAAGCCGCGTAAACATCAACAGCCAATGCCAGCGCGGGCCCGACGTGTTCCCGTTCACCGGGCGTAAGGATAGTGCAGAAGGTACGCTTTCGGTGCACGATGCGTTAAGGTCGTTCTCTATCCGGTCGCTGGTTGCTACCAAGATGAATGAAATGAATAAACAACTCATCAACGAGATAGTGAATGATAATGATTCGAACTTTTTGAGTACGAAGTATATCCTTTAAATATAATTTAACCACCATGTCATCTCGAACCGAGGTACGAGGGAGAGAACTTGTTTATGAAGCAAAGTTTGCCACATTGCAATCCGCTCTGCATATCCAACAAGATATCTCGTCGCTACGCTTTCTCGATATGACATGGTGTTTATTTTCCGGCAGGTGATCGGCGTAATTTCCTTTCTTCGTATCTGTTTATTATCTCCGCCACAATCAAATTTGGCACCCAGCTGGCAAAGGCGATAATAAGGTAATTGTGCTCGAAGCCAACGCCATGGCCAAAGGTGGTAAACAGCCAGATGTAAAACCTGAGCGTAACCGCGCCAAAGGCCAGTGCATAACTACGGCGCATCATCTTTTTATGGTCGCCGATACGGCCTTTCATCACCAGCAGCCAGGCGGCTAAAGTGCAGGCTACCCAAAGCGTATTCTGAATTAAAAACGAAGCGAAAACGCCGGCGCCGCGATTGACGAACAGTGTCATCACATAAGCGCCCGGCGCGGCAAAAAATAATATACCAAATACGTAAATTTTACCCAGCGTTTTGTGCAGCGGGCGGTTGTTGTAAACCCTTTTAGAGAACTGGAAAAACCCAATAATTAATATTAAACTGCTGGCGAAAATATGGCAGTAAAATGCCGGCAGATACCAGCCGGTATCTACCGCTTGCTGTTTAATGTGCAGGAAAAAAGTATCATGCTTAAAATTGATGTATTGTATAAGGGTGCCGGCGCTTAGCACCAGCACCCAAAAAAATGCGAAATACCACAATACCCTTACTGCTATCTTCATCTCAATGCCACCACGGCAGGCTTCGTTATTTTCAGCTTACGGTTTATAAAATCGATGTTGTATTTATCTATGGTGGTCAAGGAGTCGTCTACGTTGTCGTTTAAAACCGTATCAGATCCATTTGAAAATTTATACTGAAACACTTCGTTCCATCGGGCGCTTTTAAATCTGTACCTGTATGATGCGTAGATCTCATTCTTCATTACCTGTAAAATTTCTTCTGTGGTATGGTCAATGCGCTTATCTTTCCCTTTTCCATCTATTGGAGATATCAGGTAACAGCCCTGCAAATACGAATCATCTAATTTTACAAATTGGGTGGGGAATTCCCTGCGCGTTTTTAGCGCAACCAGTTTGCCGTTCTTTATTTGGATATAATGATAAAACGGTCCCTCGCTGAGAGAGTGCGTTGAATCAAGCAGATCTTGGTAAAGCGATGCTGTTGTTTTATATTCAAACAACGAATCGTTTATTGCTTTTAAATGGTTTTCCCTGCATTCACCACGAATGCCGCCGCCTTCATCACCACCCAAATATTTCGGATCGAAGCCAAGTACCCGGTTCTGCTTTTTATCTACAATAAGTAGCTTTTTACTTTCATACAAATCGCCACGTCCATTCAAGTAATTTTCAACTACCGAATAAAATGTACTTTGAAACCAGTTGTTATCATCCTTTTCTTCTCCATCGTAACTTATAGCAACGGTTTCGCTATTGTCACCACCTTCTTCGCCCTCCATCGCCATCAATTTCCGTAGCGGGTTGGAGAAATTAAGGAACTTATCCAGGAACTGCCATTCTACCAGGTACGAGGGCGACACAACAAGTGCGGTAGCTTCGTTCCGCGAATTATACTCCATAATGTTTTGATTGGTTTTATCGTCCAAGGTAAACGAGCTTGCGTAATGTTTTACTTTAGGCAGGATATCTGCAACCTTAAAATCGACTAATTTATCCGTAATGGTCGAGTCCTTTTTGAGGTAAAAGTAATCGCTGCCGTTTTTCAATAAGGCGAGGTTTTCATCGTCCGTTAAAGGTAATAGCTGATCATACTTAACCGGCACTATTAGTTTACCGGCCATGTCGTAAAACCCCTTTTTGCCCTGCTTTTCCACCTCTATCAACCCATCTACTGTGCCGCCTATGTTGTGTATCAGGTCATACTCTACGGGGATAACCTCTTTTAGCTCGGGGTTAACCAGGCCCATCTTAAAGTCAGATCTTTCTTTTATATAATCGTAGTTCTTGTCTTCGTAATAATAGGTATCGGTTATTTTCCCCTTTATCACATAAAACCACGCTTTTTTGTCCACATGCTGAAACCATAGCACACTGTCGTATTTGGTTTGCAGTTGTTCTGCTGTTTTAAAAGCCGCAAGCGTCTCCGGACTAAAAATATCCGTTTCCGGCACAGTAGCGTTAATCACTTTATTTTGATACAAGGCGTAGTCCGAAGCAAAATCGTCAACCAAGGCTGACGAAATTTTGTATTGCT
>CBFGNE010000453.1:0-4167 GCA_965649995.1 uncultured Mucilaginibacter sp. | reverse complement strand
ACTAATAAACAAGTCCTTTTTAATTGCCGTAAATTCGCGCGTGAGGTTGGCAACCAGATACTCAATCTCAATTTGTTTACTTTGTAGGCTAAGCACATTGTCGGGTATAAAATCTTCTGCCATTAGCTCTAACTGTTTCAACTGTTCGTTTAGCATCTGGCTAACGGCGCGTTCGTCCTCCTTTAGCCTGCTTATATTGTTCAGCAAATGCCGTAACCTTTCCATGCCAGAGATCTCTGCGATGGGGATGAAATAATCTTTAACTAGTTTTTCAAAAAAAGCAGTTTCAATTTTAAAGAAATCGAGGGTAGATGCCCAGTGCTCTGCTATTACGTAGTACTGCAGCGAACGTGCGGATAAGGCGTTTAAAGTTTCCATATAGTTTGGGTTTATTTGTGTTCGAATAACCAGCGGAATGGTTTGTACCGGCGTTTTGGCTTTAAGCCAAAGTGTTTTATGCTTTTTTCTTTTATTAATTCAACCGCCTCGTTTATATCATCGGTTACCATAAAGTATTTTTCATCGGTCGCGCCTATTGTTCCGTCGCGTTTCATTACGGCAATATGTTCCATCAGCTCTTCATGGTATTCCTTCCCGAAGATCACGATAGGGAAATCTTTTATTTTTCGGGTTTGTATCAGCGTGAGTGCCTCAAAATATTCGTCGAGCGTACCGTACCCGCCGGGCATTACTACAAACGCAAACGAATATTTTACCAGCAAAACCTTACGCAAAAAAAAGTGGTTCATATATACCCACTTATCCAGGTATGGGTTGGGTTGCTGTTCAACTGGTAACTGTATATTGCAACCAACCGAGTAACCGCCAACATCCTTAGCGCCCCGGTTTGCGGCCTCCATTAATCCTGGTCCGCCACCTGTTATTATGGTAAACCCAAGTTTGGCAAATGCCGCGGCTGCGTCGCGGGTGAGTTGGTAGTAGGGATGCCCGTCCGGGAAGCGCGCAGAGCCAAAGAAGGTGATACAGGGACCGATAAAATGCAGCGCACGCAGCCCCCTTACCAGGTCGATCATGGTTTGTATGGTAAACTTTAATTCTTTTAGCCTGGAGTGAGGCCCGTCCAGAAATTGTATCTCGCTGCTGCTATTCATCACTACTTTATAAACTGCTGTAAAAATGAGCTACGTTAACCGGTAAACAGATGACCGGCATCACATATTTATGTAGTTTATATCAACCCGTAGATTGGTTTAGCAGGAATAGATAAAGAAAAGTGATATGCGTCACATTTTTGGCTGAATGATATTACATTTTGCACGTTCCGCGGCCATTATATTTGTTCATTCCTGCTTTAAAGAGCTAACTTAGTTTTATGGAAAACGCAGCGTTACTGAAAGCCATCATTCAAAATGCTATAGATGGCATTATCACAATAGACGAACGCGGGTTGATAGAAACCATTAATCCCGCGGCGTGCATGCTGTTTAGCTATAGCCCCGAAGAAGTTGTCGGCAAAAATGTTTCCTTTTTAATGCCCCCGCCCGACAGAAACCAGCATGACGAATATATAAGGCGTTACCAACATACCGGTGTGCCACATATTATTGGCATTGGCCGCGAAGTTACCGGGCTGCGTAAGGATGGCTCTATCTTCCCCTTTAGACTAGGTGTAAGCGAAGTTCCTTACTCAGGACGAAAAATATACGCGGGCTTCATACATGACCTCAGCAAACAAAAAGAGGCAGAAGAACAGCTTAGAGAATATGCCGCCCATTTGGAGGACCTGATAGAAGAACGCACTCAATCTCTGCGGGATACGGTATTGGCCTTGCAGGACGCAAAAGAAGAGGTAAGCCTTTCGCTCGAAAAAGAAAAGGAACTGGGGCAGTTGAAAAGCCGTTTTGTATCCATGGCCTCGCATGAGTTCCGCACCCCCTTAAGCGCCATTCAGCTTTCGGCATCACTTATAGATAAATATTCGCAGCAATTCCAGAGCGAAAATATTACAAAGCATGTTGGTAAAATTAAGAATGCTGTAGGCAACCTCACCACTATTTTAAACGACTTCCTGTCGTTGGAGAAGCTGGAGGCCGGCAAGGTAGAACCTACATTTACAACTTTCGATCTGGTAAAGCTATCGGAAGAGATAACAGAAGAAATGCAAATGGTAGCCAAGCAGAACCAGCATATTATTTACCAGCACACCGGCAAAGAGAGCATGGTTTACCTCGATCAAAACCTTTTAAAAAACTGCATTTTCAACCTTATAGCAAACGCTATAAAATACTCGGGCGAGAATTCATTTATTGAATACAATACCGAAATAAGCGCGGCCGGGTGCACGGTAATTATAAAAGACAATGGCATTGGCATACCCGAAAAAGACCAGAGGCATTTATTCGAGCCATTTTTTAGGGCCCATAATATCGGCAACATCCCCGGTACCGGTTTGGGCTTAAATATAGTAGCGCGTTACACACATTTAATGAAGGGACGTGTTGAGTTTAAAAGCACTGTAAACCAGGGCACATCATTCACTATATCATTCAACAAAAAAGCATGAACAAACAGGTTTTAATCATTGAAGACAATGACGATATCAGGGAAAATATTGTTGAGATATTAGAACTGGCAGATTTTAAGGTACTACAGGCGGCAAATGGCAAAATTGGGGTGGATTTGGCCACAAAAAACAAGCCCGATATAATACTTTGCGATATTATGATGCCAGACCTTGATGGTTATGGCGTACTTTATATGCTCGGTAAAAACCCGGAAACCGCAGCTATCCCCTTCATATTTTTAACTGCCAAGGCCGAACGTGTAGATTTGCGAAAAGGTATGGAAATGGGTGCCGACGACTACCTTACCAAACCTTTTGATGATATAGAATTACTTACTGCTATAGAAACCCGCTTAAAAAAGAAGGGGATACAAGAGGACTTTTACAGCAAATCTTTAGATAAAATTACCGGGCTTTTAGCAAAAAACAACGGGCTTGCCGAGCTTAAGCGGGTTATAGCCGAGCGTAAAAGCAGGCAGTTTAAAAAGAACCAGGTGATATACTATGATGGTGATAAAGGCAACGGTTTGTATATAGTTTTAAGCGGGAAAATTAAAACAATGAAGCTGGCAGAAGACGGCCGCGAATTGATGACCGGCATATACGGTACCGACGAATACCTTGGCATAAATGCTATGCTATCGGGCGAACCCTATGCCGATACGGCAACCGCGTTGGAAGATTCTCAACTTTGCCTTATCCCCAAAGACCAGCTGGACGAATTGATAAACCATTATCCGGATGTGGCACGGCAGTTCATCAGCATATTGGCTAATGACGTGCGTGATAAGGAGGAGCAGTTGCTGCAACTTGCTTATAATTCGGTGCGCAAACGAATGGCAGGCTCACTGCTGCGGTTACACAAACAAAATGAGGCGAGCGAAAGCTTCAAAATAAGCCGCGAAGATTTAGCCGCTATGGCGGGTATGGCTACCGAAACGGTAAGCCGTACGCTGACAGACTTTAAAGACGAAGGACTGATAGAAAAAAAGGGCAGCCTCATTACGGTACTTGACGAGAAACGCCTCGTTAAAATGAAAAACTGACAAGCATCACGTTTTGAGTTGATTAGGCGCAACTATAATTAGGCCGTCCTGCAATAAATTTGACAAATAAAATATTGCGGATGAAAGTTGTAGCCTATAGTATAAAGCCGTTTGAAAAAGAGTTCCTGTCTAAAGCCAACCAGAAGAAGCATGAGATAACCCTCATATCAAACCCGCTAAGTGTTGAAACAGCAATTTTTGCAGAAGGTAAAGATGCGGTAATAGTATTTACCAACGACGATGTTTCCGCCGAAGTAGTTGAGCGGTTGGCCGGGCTTGGCATCAAATACATTTCAACCCGATCTGCCGGTACAGACCATATAGACCGTGTGGCAGCAGGTTTGCACGGCCTTAAAATTGCCAACGTGCCGCAATACTCTCCCGAGGCCATTGCCGAGCATGCCGTTGCGCTCGCCTTTGCGCTAAACCGTAAACTTATCAAGGCCGATCAACACAGCCATCAATTTAATTTTACCAACGATGGCTTAATGGGGTTTAATTTTTACGGCAAAACTGTTGGGTTAATTGGGCTTGGCAATACAGGCTCGGCGGTGGCTGCAATTTTTAAAGGGCTGGGTTGTAAAGTGATTGGCTATG
>CBFGNE010000452.1:0-4168 GCA_965649995.1 uncultured Mucilaginibacter sp. | reverse complement strand
TTGCGGGTGATAATGTGTTCCGCTTTTGCCCGTCGGACAAGATTGAAGGCGCTGCCAGCGGCGCAACCATTTATAAAAAAGGCATCAGGGGCCTTGTTACCGTAGCGCGCGACGATGCCGGCAACAAAGGCTTGCAAACCTCTACCGGGGCTGCTTTCACCGCAAAAGGCGGCGAAGTTAGCGCTATTGCGCCCTACCCTATCACCGGCGCTAATTATGCATCGGTTATAGCCAGCATGAAAACCGAAGTTGCCCGGCTTACCGGCTTGCACGGCGCAGGTACTGTAGGCATCTACCTGGCATCGTTTGATGAGGGTATAGAACTTTTTAAACTGGCCAGTGCCGAACCTACCCTCAACAGCATAAAATGGTATGGCGGCGACGGTGTGGTGCTAAGTACCGCTTTATTAACCGACCCTGTGGTTGCTGAGTTTGCCATTAAAACTGGCTTCTTTGCGCCATCCTTTGGTTTACCTGCTGCCCTGCAAAGCAAATGGCAGCCCATTGCCGACAGGATAAAAGCCAAAACCGGCACTGATCCGGATGCTTACGCCTTAGCTGTTTACGATGCGCTTTGGACCATAGCTTATACTTTAGAAAGTACAGACGGCAGCACTACCGATTTTGCGAAGATAAAAACGCTGTTTGTAGCAGAAGCTAACAAAGATACCGGCATAACCGGCGCAGATGCCTTAGACGCTGCCGGCGACCGCGCCAGCGGAACTTTTGACTACTTTGGTATTGTAAAAGACGGCGCCACTTATAAATGGACGCTTGTTGGTAAAAGCGACGAGTAAAAGTGTGTGAATAATAATGAAGGCTCGGGCTTATACCCCGGGCCTTTTTGTTTGTATATTGCCTATCGTACCTAATACTTAATTATAATTATATGTTTAAGCTAAGCAAGGCTGCTTTATTACAAGCCTCACTTTTGATGGTGTTATCGTTAACAGCATGCGATCCGGGTTATTCGTTATACGTTAAAAACCAAACTACCGACACCGTATCCTTTTCCATTGGAACTAACTTACTCATTTATCAAAAAAATGAATTGGATTCAATAAGAATTAAATCTCATGAGGTTTATAATAGTTGTTTTACAGGAGTAGGATATAAATTAGCTCCGAACGAAGAATTTTTTGTGCGTCCCGGCTCGATGGTTGTATACCCTACGCCGGCTGAAAGGATTCAATATATCAAAACTATCAGGAAAGGAGTTTGCGATAGCATTACCGATATTAATGAAGTTAAAAAGAATTTAGTGCTTAAAAAACTTGGTAACCCAATGAATTACAGGTACACCTATTTTATACGATAGGATTAAAACTAACTGTAAATATCATTTATGCAATCTCCATCCTGCACCCAGCACCATTGCCAGTTGCCGCCGTTAAAAGTGTATAATTAGGCCCTCTTCGGCTTAATGCGGCTCCTAATCAATTGATAAATTAAAATGACCAGAGAAATAAGGACGAGGTAAATTGATGCAAAAATAACCACATAGCATATCCCGTATATTATCGTTATTATTTTTCCGCCAAAATCCAATAAAAGATTAACGGTAATGCTTGACAGGGCCATAGCGAAGAGACTATATATTAAAACCTTAAAAGCTATCCGGCCTGATTTTGAGAGTTTGATATTTACCATATTATTAACCCCCATTATTACAACCACCATTTGGCGCTTTCTGCTTTTTTAGCCTTCTCCACTACTTTTTTATCCACCGACCATTGCAGCCGTACGTTTTCCCAACCGCTGCCCCCTATTGGCGAAAACTCACCCGCGCCCTCATCAAAGCTGCCAGAATTGGGTATGCGGTAATCGCCCCAGTTGCAGGTTTTGCTTTGTTTCTTATCGTGGCTTATCCACTGCCCCGTAAATTGATTATTTGAATAACTATCAGAGTGTATATCGATATCGTCGTACTGCACAACGTTGTTTTTGTCGATATAAACATTCGCGGTAACAAAGCCTTTGAACACACCCGAATGACTATCGTTACCGGTTTCCGATAGCAGATAGAAACCTAATAGCGCATACCTTCCCTTTATGCCTTTATCTTTGTACTCATCATCAACCCCAAAATGATCAGGAGATGATATGCTGCTTACGTTTATTGTTATGCGGCCGGTAAAACTTTGGATGTTGTTTTTCACCAACGATTTGCCTGTTACAATATACCCGTCGGGTTTCGCAGGGTCTTTTTTTACGGATAGGAATTTTATTCGCAGGCGTTGAAAGTCATCGCCAATGAAACCGAATACCAGTGTGTTGTCGGTATGCGTAAATATTCCGGATAAATCGTGCTTTAATAGTTCCTTCCTGGCTGCTTTTCGTTTTTCTAATGAGTTGTAGGATGGTGGGCAGGCCTGCCCCGCCGCCGCGCTGTAATAAGCTGAAAAGCACAGTAATAAAAGTGTTTTGAATAATAGCTTCATGGCGGTTTTAACAGTACCTAAAAATAGCAATTATTTATGCAAAACCCCATCCAGCACCCACCACCATTGCCAGTTACCGCCGCCTGCTTTGCTTTCGTCAAACTTTGCCAGATCAAACTGCCCGGCACCTTCTGGTGCACCTTGTATCTCATAAATTTTTATGGCTTGCTTGTTTTGGTTCCAGGTGAGCGGCTTGCCTGAGGTGACTTCCTCGGGCGGCTTACCGACATTTGGTAAAAGGAAATAGGCCTTGCTGCTGCCATATACCACCGCCTGCCCGTTCTCGTCCATACAAACGGCGGTGCGTTCATCGGCGGCAATGCCTTTGGCATTTGCCTTCCAATTCTTCTCTATACGGGCTAAGAACACCACATGCCGGCCCTGTCGGCTGCGGGTAAGGTAGTGCTGGTCGGTTATTACATTTTGCAGGTAGGGTGCATGCAAAAAGTCGTTGTTGTAAAGCTTTACCAAATTATGGTAAGGGTTGGCCAAAGCCGTATCTGCCGTTAGGCTGGCAATTTCGCCGCTGTAATAAAAGCCGCCAAGGATAGCGCAGCCCGCGCTGGTACCGCCAACAGGTACGTGCTTCTTATTGAGCAGGTAGTTAATCGCATCCATGGTTTTAGTGCCGCGCCAGTACTTCATGTAATTGCTTTGGTCGCCCCCGGCAATGAAGAGCATCTCGGCATTGCGGATAATGTTTACCACCGTATCGTTGTTGGCCAATTCGCGCGAATCTATCTTCAGTGTTTCTACCGAGTTCAATTTACCCAGTTCGTAAATATAGGGGTTATAAGCCGCTGTGCCCGACGCACGGATGATAACCACATCTCCGCCCCCGCTGCGGCCGATCATCCATTTAAAGGCAGCATCCACATCCTTACCGCCACCCATCATCACTACACCCAATTTGGTTGGCGCCTGTACATCGGCGGTATCACCTATGATGCCTACGGATGCGGGGCGGTTGGGGTATATTTTGGTGGTATCGGTTGATATTGGGGTAGCGTAAGATGGTATTCCAATTGCAAATATTAGCGCAGTTAAAAGGGCCGTTTGTATTGTTTTAAGCATAATCATTTGCATAGTTCGTTAACCCCTCCCTACCCTCCCGAGGGAGGGACTTGGACACCATATCCAAAAATCCGAAATCGAAAATCCGAAATCCGAAATCAATCAATAACTATACGCCGCCATCTTGCCACAACTACAGGCGCAATTTGGGTCGGTTGCACCCAGTTTCTTTAAAAAGAACTGGTAAAAGCCAATACGGTCGTTCATGCTGTAGTTGTCTTCGCCTTTGTTGCATTCCAGGGCGCCGTTCACAATATTTATCGTCATCCCGAACCCGGGTGTGCGGCCGGCTGCTTTGTCTTTAGCGTTTGGCTGCCATTTGCCAATCATTACATCATGTGCCGATGGTTTATGCGTTTCGGGCGTCATCCAAAAGTAGATGGCCGTTTTAAAGGATACCACGGGGTCGGTTTCCACCAATGCCGGGTTATCCAAAAGCACGTGCTTATTGCCGAAGATACAATCAGATGCGTAGCCGTAGTTGCCGTTATAGCTCAGTTGCATTGGTCCGCGGCCGTAGTACTTTTTTCCCTTTACAAGGGGGTATTCATCGCTGTCGCTCACATATTCGCGGGTGGTATCATCCTCGTGGCGCAGCATCAGCCCGTCGGTATAGCTGCCGTTCATGCCGTGGCGGGTTTCGTGGGCTATCT
>CBFGNE010000451.1:0-4187 GCA_965649995.1 uncultured Mucilaginibacter sp. | reverse complement strand
AACGGTTCTTCTTTTTTATGTTACCCCTTCAGGGCCTCCTGGATGCTTTCGGATACGGAACAGCAGTTCCCTGTGCAAATATTATTTGCAGTGGCTAAAAAGCGCTATAAGCGGGCTGTAGACCGCAATTTAATAAAGCGCCGCATGCGCGAAGCTTACCGCTTAAATAAGCAATCCCTTTTATATACTGTACTTGCCGGCGCGGATAAACGCATTGTGCTATCAATTGGCTACATAGGCAAAGAGATAGCGGATTATGCCTTCATCGAAAAAAAAATGCTGAAGCTTTTAGCGCAAATAGCAGCGGAGGCAGCAAAATGAAATTTTTGTGGGATATATTTGCCGGGCTTATCGGGAGCATATTTTTGGTGCTGATAAAGTTTTACCAGTATTTTATATCGCCGCTAACGGGGGCATCCTGCCGTTACACGCCTACCTGTTCGCAGTATGGCGTAGAGGCCATCAAAAAACACGGTGCCTTTAAAGGCGGCTGGTTAACTATAAAACGGATTGCCAGTTGTAACCCCTGGGGTGGGCATGGGCACGATCCGGTACCTTAATATTGGTTCATAGTTAAATGGGGGATGGCTCATAGTTTATAGCTGCACTTATGAAAAACCTCTTTTACTATAACCACCACAGTCTGAACTATTAACCACGAACTAACATGACCATCCTCCAAATAGAAACCGCCACAACATCCTGCTCGGTAGCGCTTGCCCGCAATGGAGATGTATTGGGTTTTAAAGAGATAGATCAACGGAATATACATGCCGAGGTAATAACCGTATATATTGATGGTTTGATAAAAGATGCGGGGATTACTTATGCCGATTTGGATGCCATTGCGGTAAGTTGCGGCCCCGGCTCGTACACCGGCTTACGTATAGGGGTTTCTACCGCAAAAGGCCTTTGTTTTGCTTTGGATAAACCTTTAATAGCAGTTGAAACCTTGGCAGCTATGGCAACTGGTGTGGCGCAAAATTATGCCGAAACACTGTTTTGCCCAATGATTGATGCACGCCGCATGGAAGTGTTTACAGCCATTTTTGATGCCGATGGCAATATAATTAAACCTACCGCTGCAGAAATTATAGATGAGCACAGTTTTGCAGAAATTTTAGCCGGGAATAAGGTGCTGTTTTTTGGCGATGGCGCGGAAAAATGCCGCGAAGCATTAAGCCGAAACCCCAACGCCAACTTTGCGCCTGGCTTTGTAAACTCGGCAGTGTACCTCACTACCATTGCCGCCGCCAAATTCAATAAGAAGGATTTTGTGGATGTGGCTTACTTTGAGCCTTATTACCTTAAAGATTTTATAGCCGGGAAAAAAGCCGGCGCTTAATAATCTTCACCTTTTCTGAACAAACGATTAAATATCCGTTTAAAAAAGCCCACCTTATCGTCGGTTGGTATAAAGCTGGCATTTAGCGGATGCTCTATAAGCGGACCAAACTTAAACGAGACACCTAAAAACATATCTGCGCCGGAATAAGCCGGGCTGCGGTTTATTTGGTTGGTATTTTTTGCCGAGGCCAATATCAAGCGGCCCATTGGGAACATCCTTTCGCTGCCTATAAAAAATTCGGCATTGGGCGTTTTTATCATAAACTGGCCGCCTACACTCAATATTTTGTAGTTATTGTAAGCAGTAGTTAAAGTTAGCGTGTAATTATTATGCGTAATAGGGTTTACCAGCGCGGCTGTAAACCCATCAAAAAACATTTCTTTTGATAATATAAGGGTAGGAGAATATTTGTATTGGTTGTCATAATCGAGCCAATAAGTTTTATTGGCGCTTATTTCTACTTTACCGTTGGTTGGGGTAACAAACGAGCTCAATACACCATTGGTTTTTGCAACGTTTTTTGCCGCCTCGTAAATATTGTGCTCCCGTTTGTTAGACGAGAACTGGGCAATGGTATCGGTGGAAGCGAAGTTATAAATATTCGACCTGCTGCTCCATCGGATAAAGCCCAGGTCTTTAACGTTAAACTGCAGGTTAAATGCATCCCTTGTTTTAAACGATACGCCCACTCCAACCGATGCACCCGGATTCCTTAATGTGGGGATATAATCATGTGTGGTAAAGTTGCCGGGCACAAAATTCAGGCGGTATTTACCCGTCATGGTTAAAAAGGCCTGGTCGTTAGGCCGGTCGATATCCAACGCGGAAGTTGCAATCGTTATTTTTTGGTAGCGTATCCCCATTAATGCACTCAGTTTAACGCCAACTGCCAACTTCCGGTTTATTTTTTCCCGGTAGGTGAAGCTAAGCTGATGATAGGCCTGGTAGGTACCGCTGTTGTTAAAAATATTGTCGTAATGGTCGTTAACGAAAGCACCAGGCCCGTTATATAAAGCAACGCTTTCATCGGTAAAAACGCCCCGCCCTTCTATTTTGCTTTGTGCCGATATGCCTATTTCGGCGTTGCCATTTAAATTAGTGAACGCCTTAAACATGATGGAATAATAATTTATATTGGCATTTATCCGGTTAAGCCTTCCTTCGCCCATTTTTAAATTTGTGGTGGTATAATAACCCAGGAAGGCTCTGCTTTTAAGCGGAACCTGCGAGTTTCCGGTTAAAAATGAATTTACGGAGAAGTTGGGCAGCAAAAAATTGAAAGCATACTTACGGCTCGAATCGGGGATAAACGTACCGCGTGATGGGTTTTCGAAAGAATCGTATAGTGTGCCGGTATTGTATTGAGAAAACTGTTGGCCAAAGGAATGGATACTAAATAAAAGGAGGGGGAAAGCCAGTAAAATTTTCTTCATAAAATCTCTCAGTATCTATGGTAGCGCTAAACGCCCTTAAATATATAACACCAATTTGATTTAGCCGTAAGCTAAGCCAAATAATTACTCCTTTTAACGGAATTTACAGAAGAGGGTTATACCTATTAGTCTTTTTTAACAATATTAGCGCTATTGGTTGTATCAATTGGGTTTTGCAGCATGCAAAAGTTTGTATAGAAATTTTTATCGGCAGCGGTAAATTGGTAAGATGCGCCATAAAAATTGGATAACGACAGTTTATTGTTTTTGTACTTGTCATAAATATTTTCCTTCAAATCATTCTTTAATATCGCTTGCGAGTTTTTGAAGTTTATAAAAAATGTAACGTTGCTTTTTTCGGCCATTAAGTTATCAAAGTGCAGGTATTGTTCGGTTTTGTTTAAAAATTTACGGTTAAGGTAACTATCGCTATAGCTATCAAGCTCTTTTATGCTGTTTGCCAGTACCAGGTAATTATCAATTATCCTAAAATATGGCCGCCTGAAAGAGTTAAAGGCATCGCCTAATAAAAAATAAGGTAATTTGTTATAGTTGAATTCCCCTGTATCATCATTTGCCATGGTGCTAATATTCACCATAAAAGGCCGCAATTTGGAGCCATCTTTCACGGCTATCAAAGCAAATTTTTCGCGGTAGCGGGTAGTTACAACTGCAAATTCGTTTCCGAGCAACTTGGCCACTTCGGCTCTTAAATTAATGCCTGTTTCGGTTTTTATGCGGCTGAATAAACTGTCTTTTTCGGATTTTAAACCCGCTTTTTCATGGAAGTTGGTTAAGCTGGCTATGAACTTTTCGGGGTCGGACGCGGCCATAGACATAGAATATGCTAAGGTAGACGGGAATATTTCTTTAAGTTGATTTTCTACAGGCAGTTGGTTGGTAAATAGGTTTAAATAGCTGGCGGGTTTATATGTTTGCGCCAGGGTGTACCCATTAAACATTAAGGCATCGGCCTTATAATTAAGGTTAAGGGCGGCCGAGGCTGGCAACAGGCGGAAGCTTTTAAAAATATCATTGTTCTTGTTTTTAAAAAATTGATCGAACAAAGGCGACAACTGCGCATAGTTGATATATAAATTGGCAAGGGAGTTAGAGTTTTGTTGATCGGAAAGTGGTACAAAGGCTTGTTCTTCCTTATCAGTTTTGTAGGCTGCCGCCTTTCCGGCAAGTTCTTTCGAAAAACTCGCAGAGAATATATTTTCATCCGTATTGATGATGTAGAAGCGTTTTTTTAGCGAATTAAAGTAAATGGTATAGCCTTTTTTTTCGCCGATGGTTAATGCAGTTATCAGCATCCCCGTATTTTTTTGCTTGGCCAAAGCGTCAAAGTTGCCGGTATCAAAACCTTTGGCGGCGGCAGCGGTAAGCAATAGGCCGGGTTCGGT